>CAMMYR010000001.1 GCA_946528255.1 uncultured Methanomicrobiales archaeon
CAGCTTCTCCGGGCTGCGGAACGCGGGCTTCTTCCTGCAGACGACCCTGGAATTGGCCGAATGGGATCCGCCGCATTCGGCGCAGTTGACGGAGCAACCCCTCACTGTGAAAACCGATGTGAGGGGGTTCTTCTCCCAGCCGTACCACGGCAGGGATCCCTTGACGTCCATGTTGCGCAGGACGCACCTGATCATGTCGCCGTAATCGAATATCACATCGTCCAGTGACTCCAGTGAGAACGAAAGAGGATTCTCGTGGATCCTCCCCTCGGAATCCTTCCATGTGAGGTTCGGGACCAGCGAGAGATCGTCCCCCTTCGACAGGGCGTCCATCATCATGACCGTGGGGACCTCGGTGGTGTCCCCGCGCATGACCAGGTCGATCTCCGGCCTCTGGATGAGCTCCTGGTGGAAATACGATGAAGTGAATCCGCCGAACTCCACCTTGGAGTTGGGATGGTATTTCTTTACTATCTTGGCCAGCTCTATCGCCCCGTGGGCATGGGGCATCCAGTGCAGGTCGATGGCGTAGACGTCGGCGTCGATGGATTTTATCTTCTTCTCGGCGTCGAACTTCTCGTCGGCCAGCATCTGGACCGCGATGTTGGCGATGCGGGTCCTGTACCCGGCGGCCTCCAGATGGCTGGAGATGGTCATGAACCCCACGGGATACATCTCGAACACCGGTGATGATGGGATCACATCGCTGACGGGACCGTAGAATATGGGCTTCTTCCTGAAATCGTAGACACTCGGCGCATGGAGGAACACGACGTCGTAGCGCATGTTCGCTCACCGTAGCGCCTCTGGCGGGCCTGGTAGCTGCGTATGGCCCTCAGCAGGTCGATGTACCTGAATCCGGGCCAGTAGACGTCGGTGAAGTACAGCTCGGAATAGGCCATCTCCCAGAGCAGGAAGTTAGAGATCCTCAGCTCGCCCGAAGTCCGGAGCACCAGGTCGGGGTCGGGGAGGCCGTTGGTGGATATGCGGCTGGATATGGTCTGCTCGTCGATATCGTCGATGGAGAGCTTCCCGTCGAGCACGTCCTGGGCCACCTGGCGAACGGCGTTGGTGATGTCCTGGCGGCCGCCGTAGGCGATGGCGAGGTTGAGGGAGTGGTCGTTGTAGCCGTCGGTCTTCTCCAGGGCGTATTCGGCCGCCTCCTGGATGCCCGGCGGGACCATGTCCATGTCCCCGATGACCCTCAGCCTCACCCTGTGCTCGTGGATGCGGGGGTCGTCGGCGAATTCGTAGAGGGTCTTCTCCAGCAGGTCCATGAGGTAATCCACCTCTGACGCCTCCCTGCTGAAGTTCTCGGTGGAGAACGCGTAGACGGTGAGGTCCTTGATGTCCAGGTCGATGCACCAGTGGAGGACCTCCTCCAGCTTGTCGCGTCCCAGCCTGTGGCCCTCCTCCGGGGATGCCCCCAGGACCTCCTTGGCGAACCTGCGGTTGCCGTCCATGATGATCGCTATGTGCTCCGGCATGGACCTGGATTTGACCTCGCGCTCCAGCTGCAGCTGGTATGCCGAGTATGCGCGATCGGAAATGATCCTCTGGACCGGGTTCTTTGTCACTGGAAGTCCTCTGGGATGCCCGCTGCCTTCTCTCCGAGATCGAAGCAGCCTATGGCGGCGACGGCGCCTATGACGCCCTTCATGCCTGTGACGCTGATTATCTGCACGCCGTTCTCCTCGGCCACCTTGATGGCGTCGTCCATATCGTAGAGGATCGACTTGCAGCTCCAACCGAAGTCGCGGAGCTTCTCCGGGATCTTCAGCCCCTGGAACACCGTGATCACGGCGTCCTCGGAGTAGGATTCCTTCCTGATGAAGTCCACGGCGTACTCGATGAGCTCCGGGATGTCCTTCTCCGCCACGGCGAAGGACACCGCGGTGGAGCAGCAGTTGGTCGTCTTGTTGGGGGCCTCTGGATTGAGCTGGATGATCTTGTGCTCCAGATAGTGGCCCACGGGGCAGCTCATCCCCATCTTCAGGGATGCGACCCATGTGGCGCCCTTCTCCTTGGTGTCGGTGTCGTCGACTCCGATTATGACCCTGACGAGCTTGGGCGTGATTATGTCCACCTTGGCCTTGTGCGCCCCGCCTATGACGAAATCGTCGGGGTATTCGGTGCGGAGCACGTCCTTGCAGCCCGGGAGGCAGGCCCCTATGCCGACGCCAGCGCCGGCTATGCCGTACCAGGTCGTGCGGACCTCGTCGCCCTCCACTCTGAGAGCGGACAGGCCCTGGCCGCCGACGGTGGCGGATGCGGGGCCGAACCTCAGCTCCTTCTCGCCGATGTCCACGTCCATCACCATCTTGCCGGACTCCTGGCGGATGTCCCTGATGACGCCGCCGGTGCGGCGCCTGTTTACTATGTCCCATTCGGCTGGACCCTGGGCGGAGCACATCTCTATGACCTGCGCCACGCCGCTCTTCTCGTCCACCATGGTGTACAGGCCGCGGCAGAACATCCTGCCGTACTTGGCCTCCACCTGCTCGGGGGTCAGAACAGTGACCATTCACTCATCCTCTCCTTCATCGTAATCCTCTGCCTCGGCCACCATGATGGCGTCCGGGGGGACCTCCCTGCACAGGAAGACCGTGCGTGCGGCCTTCCCGATGTCGTAGCCCTCCTCTATGCAGAGTCCAGTGTCAATAACGAGCACCACGGGGTCGTCCATCCTGACGGACCCGGCGCGGTAGGCATCCCTGTAGCTCAGGGACAGGTGGACCATGGAGCGGTCCGTGGGCCTGATGCCGGACTCCATCAGGAGCTCGGCCTCCTCCTCGGAGGCGGGGTAGAACAGCTCGTCCGGGATGTCCTCGTTGTCGAGGTCCAGGTCCAGGTCGATGGTGTGGCCGTAGGTGGCGCGGATGCTGCTTCCGCTGATCGCGTACCTCCCCTTGGGGTCGGTGGTGACCAGGGCCTCCAGGTGCTTGGTCCTGAGCCAGTTCATGCGCGGGTTGCGGTCCTTGATCTTCGCGAGCACATCGCGGATATCGGCGTATCCGCGGGAATCGATCTCGACCCCGTGCTTGCCGTGCCTCAGTATGCCGGCCAGGGATCTCCCGATCCTCTCGACCTCCACATCGGACATTATGAACTTGCCTTCCTCTCCGCAGAACGGGCAGGCCTCCGCGCGGAAGTACCCGTGGTCCTCGCATTCCCTTATCATAGTCTACCCTCCTGGGCCCTCTCCGCGGCCTTCACCGCATTGGCCATGAGCATGCATATGGTCATCGGCCCCACACCGCCCGGAACGGGAGTGATGGCCGAGGCCTTCTCCTTAACGTTATCGAAATCCACATCGCCGACCAGCCTGCTCCCCTTGGGATGCGACGGATCTTCGACGCGGTTGGTGCCCACATCTATGACGACGGCGCCGTCCTTCACCATATCTGCGGTGATGAAGCGGGGCTTGCCGATCGCCACTATCAGTATGTCCGCCAACCTGGTGATCGACGGCAGGTCTTTGGTGCGGGAGTGCACCACCGTGACCGTGGAATCGGCGCCGGCGCCCTTCTGGACCATCATGGCCGCCATGGGCTTGCCGACTATGTTGCTGCGGCCGACCACCACTATGTGCTTCCCGGCAGTCTCGATGCCGGAGCGGATCAGCATCTGCTGGACCCCCGCGGGGGTCGCGGGGAGGAAATCTGGCTCCCCTATGAGCATCTTGCCCACGTTGGCGGGGTGGAAGCAATCCGCATCCTTCCTGGGATCGATGGCGTTGATGATCGCATCCTCGTCGATCTGGGGAGGGAGCGGTAGCTGTACCAGGAATCCGTGGATGGACGGGTCGGAATTCAGATCCGCGACGACGTCCAGCAGCTCCTGCTGCGTGGTCTCCGCCGGCATCTTGATCGTCCTGGATTTCATGCCAAGCGACTCGCACATCTCGCCCTTCTTCCTAACGTATACCTGGGATGCGGGATCGTCCCCGACCAGGACCACCGCCAGACCAGGCGTGGTCCCCTTGGCCTTGAGGGCCTCTATCCTGCTCCTCAGCTCGGAGTATATCTCTTCCGACACGTCCTTGCCGAGGATGAGCTTAGCGGTCACTTGGGTCACCTTGGACTCCGTAATGCCAAGGCCATTAATAAGTATCGCATCCGCGCTGGCGCGCATTATTTAACGACCGGAGGTTTCCACCTGCCATGGACCTGTTTTTCCGCGAGAGCGAGCCCGGGGATGTGTCCGTCGCTGCGGACGCCGTTTTCGACATGTGGTTCCGGAAGGACTACGGCGAGGACATGGGGGGATGGGTCTCGGACGCCTATGCGGCGATATGCTACGGCCGGGCCGATGTCAGGATCACCGCGGTGCTGGACGGCATCCCCGAAGGGGTGTGCTTCGCATCCTCCGGCAAGGTAACGATGGATGACACGTCCCCCTTGGAGACTTACTCCGGCAGGGAGGGTTACGACCGCGCCGTCCATGACATAGGATTGCTCCACAGGGCGGATGACGAGCTCAGGAGCAGATACGCCATCGGAACGGATGCGGAGATAATCCTGCTGATCGTCGGCAAGAGGTCCCGCGGGCTAGGGGTCGGGCGCAAGCTCCTCTCGGAGGCGTGCGACGCCCTCAGGGAGCGCGGCTGCGGGGATTTCATGCTCTTCACGGACGACGACTGCGATTTCGGGTTCTACGACCGGATAGGGATGGAGCGCGCGGGCTCCGTGACCGTGGACTTCAACGGATATCCGCTGGAGAGGATCGCCTACACGCAGCGCCTCCGATGGAAATCCAAATATCCTAATTGCGGATTCCCGCATCGATGAGGCTGTTCGTTTACGGCATGCGCATGTTCGACGAGAAGGTTTTCTTCGACAGGTTCTCGGAGGAGCTGGGCATCGAGATCGGATACACCGAGAGCCCGCCGAGCATCTTCAACTACGCCCTCGCCAAGGACTACGATGCGATCACGGTCCTCACGAACAAGATCGGGCCGGAGCTCATGGATGCCTTCCGCTCCATAGGCGTGAGGCTTATCTGCACCCGCACCATCGGGTACGACCACATAGATCTGGCACATGCTTCCAAAACGGGGATGGCCGTATGCAATGTCACCTATGATCCCATCGGGGTCGCGGAATTCACCGTCATGCTGATGCTCATGACCGAGAGGAAGGTGAAGATGCTGGAGGCAAGGAACGCCGCCAACGACTTCAGGCTGAACGATATGCTCGGAAAGGCCATCGGCGAGCTCAGGATCGGCATAATCGGGGCCGGGCTGATCGGGGTGAACACCCTCAGGATACTCTCCGGATTCGGATGCGAACTGGTGTATTACAACAGGAGCCCGTCGGAGGCCGCCGACAGGTACGCAAAGCGCGTAGGGATCGACGAGCTGCTCTCCACATGCGACATCGTCTCCATGCACCTGCAGCTCAACGACGAGACCCATCATTTCCTGAACGCCGATTCGTTCTCGAAGATGAAGGACGGGGCAGTGGTGATCAACACGGCCCGCGGATCCCTCATCGACACCGAGGCCATGATTTCCGCGCTGGAATCCGGGAAGCTGGGCGGCGCCGGGATCGATGTCATTGAGAAGGAGTTCCACCTCTATTACTACGATATGAGGGGGAAGGATCTTGACAACCCGTACCTGGACCGCCTGAGGGCCATGGACAACGTCATCCTGTTCCATCATATGGCATTCTACTGCGAAACCTCTGTCAGGGGGATGGTCCACAACTGCCTCCTGTGCGCCAAGGCGCTGGAGGAGGGCAGGGAACTGCCCCACAGGCTGGCGCGATCGGAACTGGTTCTTGGGTGAAGTGAGGGGCTGGGTCCAGCAGGGCTGCTCCTCGTCCTCGTAATCCATATCCCTGGCTATGTTGCGCAGGCTCCCGCCGTAGGAGTCGGAGGATGCTATCCTGCGGATGGTGTCGGAATCATCGCCCGAGCGGTTCTCCATGCCAGACATGCGAAGGGCCTCATCCATGAGGTCGGCGGCCCTGTTCAGCAGCTCCTCTGCCTCCCTGAGCTTATCGGATCTGTCGCTCGTATCTTCAGCCTCCTGTCTATAACGTACCTAGCTGGTCTGGCCGAGCCTGGATCGGCGCGGTATCCGCATTCCCCGCATACCCTGCGTAGCTCCACCGCATCCCCGTCCAGGGTGCGGTTCATGACGGGGTCCAGCTTCCCGCCGCATACCGGGCATTCCGCCCTCCGTGAGCCGCGGCCGTCGTGGGCGTAGCTGATGCTGATGTTGAAAAGGCGCCTCTTGACGCCGATCCTGCGGATCCTGGATGCCCCGATGCGATAATCCTGGTCGTCGCACATCAGCTCGGTGGATACGAGCATCACCAGCTCCCTCTGGGAGCGGATGTGGGGCTGCCTGCAGAGGACGTTCTCTATGGCTGCGGCGACCTCCTGCTCGCGGGGTATCCTGTATCCCATGGAGGTGCTAATGGATACAGGATAGATATTATCTGCGCACGGAACCGTTTAAACGGTGGAAGCGCATCGCCCGTCGGTCAGCGGGGGTAGCCGAGTTGGCCAAAGGCGCGGGACTTAAGATCCCGTACGTAGAGTTTCAGGGGTTCGAATCCCCTCCCCCGCACCAATAATCGCTAAATATCGATAACGGGGTTATCGGTTCATGTCGACTGAATCCGACGAATTCAAGGTTCAGCTCCTCGAGACCTTCGCGGCCCTCATCACCGCGGCTTTTGGTCTCGTCGCGGCACTGGCATGGAACGAGGCTATCAAACAGGCGGTCGCTGCCGTCTTCGACTCCGAGAACGACCTCCTCGGGCTCACCGTTTACGCCCTCATCGTCACCGTGCTCGCCGTCATCATGACCCTGCTGATCGCCAGGTCCCTCAGCAAGGCCAAGAAGGCGCTGGATGTCGCTAAGAAAGAGGAGTGATCCCTTTCGGAAACCCCTTCCCGCCCGACAGGGCGGATATCTTCTCCCCGATCGGTTCTCGTAGCGGACCTCGTTGAGGATCCTTTCCCTGGTCTTCTTCGACCTGTTGCTCACGTAGTTCACCAGGCTCTTGCCGGACAGGATGATGCTGGATGGCCCGGATCTGACGTAGAACTCCTCGACCTTGCCCTCCCTGTAGAACACGGGCTTCTTGCACTTGTCGCAGTTGACCATGAAGATCTGCTTGCCCTCGATATCGATGATGGAGAACCATATGTAGGGGAGGAACTCGTCGCCGATGGCGTTGGAGATCATATGGGTGAAGTGGAGGTTCATCTTGTCGGTGCTCTCGAACTTGTCCGCCTCCAAACCCAGCGGCTCCCCCTCGTCGTTGACGCCTATGAGCAGGGTCCCGCCCTCGCTGTTGAGGTAGGCCACCAGCGTCTTGAGCACGGCCTTCTCCATCCTCTTGTCCTTCTCCCCGGTCTCCAGGTTGGTCCTCATGGTGGACTTGAACTCCACCTTGTCGGACTCGCCGGCGCGCATCATGGCCATGGCATCCTGCTTGAGCCTCTCGCTGGAGGCGACCTCCCTGTTCCTGCCGCGCATGAATGTGTTCAGCAGGTATCCGAAGTACCTCTGGGTGCTGTCCAGGAGGAACAGGAGCGCTATGAGCGTGGAGCCCACGAGCACTCCGAGCATCTCCTCCATCAGGCGGCCGATGTCGACCGGGGCCATGGGATCCCAGTACCCGGAAATGTAGTACTGCATCACCTTCACCACGGTGAATATGGCTATGGAGACGCATTCCGCTATCAGCACGACCATTGGGCTGCCCATGTTTCTGGGCACCCCCCTCATGAGGGCGTACAGGCAGACCAGTCCGATCATCATCAGGTTGACTCCCTGGAGGATGCTGGCTATGAATCCGATCTCCTCGATGCTGCGGAAACCCATCCCGAGGAAGGAGATGAAGAACGTGAGCATCATCAGGATTATTATGAACGGGGGGATGTGGATGACGTGCCTGTCGCTCACTATCGCCTCGATCAGGATCATGATGATCGGGATGATCAGTATCAGGTCACCGATGTGCTTGAAGTGGACACCAAGAATCGCGATGATCACCGATACGACGAGCAGGACGTAGTACGACCATATCGTGTATTTCGGCATCAGGTCGTTGTCGGCGGCCTCATGGGTTTCCATATCCCGATGTAAGCGGTGCCCTGTTATTATTTATTGCGCGCAAATGCTCCGGCGCACGTATGCAACTATTTATAGGAAATGCCGATTCGTAGCCTCAACGGAGTAATATTCTTGCCAGAAACGACACCGATGAGGAAGAACAAGGTGGTTGTCAGGTCCGTAGAGTCCGCATCCTCCTACGGAGCGGACAAGCCCGGCGCCAAGAAGAACAAGCCGGTCAAGACCAAGGAATCCACCAAGAGACAGGCGATGCTGAACACCCACAAGATCAACCCGTTCAAGTACGACATGAACGAGATCCTCGGATCCTCCTCCATGGATCCCTCGAAGGCATCGTCTTTCCTCGCGTCGATCATCGCCAAGGCATCGCGCGTATCCACCAGGGATGCAAAGGACTTCGCCAGGACCTTCCTCGACGAGGGCGACCTCACCAAGGACGAGTTCGACAAGATCTGCAAGCTCCTGGACAAATACAGCAAGTTCCGTTGAACGGTCCTTAAAGGGCCGCCGGAGTGATCATATGGCCACTGAGGAGGTCCTGAGGAAGACCCTCAAGAACGCGGACGGCAAGCCGTTCGCCAAATACAAGAACATCGAGAACAGCTTCACCCTCGAGGATTACGAGATATTCTTCGACGATGTCCAGAACGACCGCGCCGGGCACACCGCGATGCGCGTCCGCGTGCCCATGAAGAAGGCGGCGTTCCCAGAGGACACATACGGTTCCAAGATCAGGGAGATAGCCCTGAGGGACCTCATAGCCAGGCGCTTCTGGGAGTCGGCCCGCACCCACGCCCGCTCCCCCATACCCAAGACCGACGGAGGGGAATTGTTCATACCCCGCCCGGGCCAGGAGATCCTGGAGAGATGGTCGGTCGTCATCACCCAGTACTACGTGGAGGCGAGGTTCACCGCGGACCTGCCGTCCTCCGGCGGGAAGGTATCCGCCGGCGCGATGGAGACCCTGATATTCGAGAGGATAGACACCGTCGTCAGGGAGTCAATGTTCTACTCCGCGTACAAGCAATCTAAGCTCTACAACCATATCCAGACCGCCGAGAATGCGGATTTCATCAGGAACCATCTCAAGGAGATGGGACTCGTGGCGTTCGTCGCCGAAGGCTCCATCCTCCCTCGCAGGGAGGACGATCTGGCACCTATGACGGACGCCGTTCCGTTCACCTGCGGGGATTCCCTCAGGGTGACCTTCGAAGTGCCCAACGGGGACCCCATCTCCGGATGGGGCGTCCGCAGGGAGATGAACGTCATCGCCGGCGCCCCCCGCAGCGGCAGGTCCACCCTGGCGGATGCCATCGCCGCCGGACCGTACAACCACATCCCCGGCGACGGCAGGGAGTATGTGATATCGTTCCCCTGCGCATCGTTCGTCATCTCCGAACCCGGCAGGCCCGCGGATTCCGTGGACATATCCATGTTCTGCAAGGATTCCCCCGAGTTCGGAGAGGCGGGCGCCGCCAAATCCGATTCGCTGTGCGGCTGCCACTCCGAATACGTCTCCATGTCGGAGTACGTTGAATTGACTTCCAAGCTCCTGATCGTCGACGAGGAGTTCGCCTCGCCGGAGACCATGAGGAAGGGCATCATGGATGATTCCGGATCCCTGAAGCCGATCTGCGAAGCGGGTCCCGCATTGGCCGCGGCCACCGTGGCCACGTTCATAGTATCAGGTGATGCCTCGGTAGCCGAGGCGGCCAACACGCTGGTCGTCATGGACAACTTCGGAGTAAAGGAGGTCCGTCCTCACAAGGAGGTATCCGGCGATGCCATAGCCATACCCAGGGACAGGTTCCCCGTATCGAAGGGCATGGATTTCGAGAAGGGCAGGAAGGAGGTCAGCGTTACCGCCTCCTCCGTCAGGTGCATCGAGATCGGGACCTACCAATCAAATGCTCCGGTGGCCGCTGTGTACGATATGTCCCAGGCTCGCACGATCGCCGATTGCATCGCGGTCGCCAAGGAGCTCATGGACGGATCCCGCACGTTGCTGCAGGTGTGCTACGAATCCATCGATACGGTCATGTCCCAGGATAACGCCAAGGATTCGAAGAGCGGGATGTGGCACTCCCAGATAAGGGATCTGGATGTTGCCGCCTTCCTAAACAGGCACCCCCGGATGCTCTGCATCCAGAGGAAGCGAATCATCTGCGGTTGTTGCCGTAGCTGTCCTGCCAGTGGTTGAAGACCCCATCGGCGTAGTTGTTCATGTGGACGGCATCCTGCTTGTTATCGGGGACGATGAATCCCTGGAGCGGGTACTCCCTGTCGCAATAGGGGCATCTCACATAGGGGCAGTTCTGGTTGGCCTTGGGGCAGGCCTTGCAGGCGACGGCCCTTGACTGGAAGAGGCTGAACTCGTGCCCGCAGCTGGGGCACAGGAACCTGCGCGCAGCGACCTTCAGGTCCTTGGTGATGCCGGCGGCCCTCTCCTCGGGGGTGAGCCACATGGGCGCCCTGGGAGAGATGGGCGTGTTGTAGGAGGGGCGCTCATCGTAGGACATGTCAGTTGCCCTTCGCGGCTTTCACGACTGCACGGAGCATGCTGTCGTCGTTGCACTGCTCGATGAACGTTCCGGTGACGATCGCGTCTGCGCCGGCCTTCCTGACGGCCTCGGCGGCCTCGGGGGTCCTGATGCCTCCGCCGATGATGACGGGGATCTTGACTGCGGCCTTGACAGCGGAGATCATCTCGGAGGGGACTGGCTGGGGTGCACCGGATCCGGCCTCGAAGTAGACGAAGTCCATGCCGAACATCTCGCAGGCGGTGGCGTATGCGACGGCCTTCTTGACATCGTCGCGCTTCAGCAGCATGGCCTTCCCGACCTCGCCGACCTTCATACCGGGCTCGACGATGACGTAGCCCATGGAGATGGTCTCGATGCCGAGCTTCTTGATGACAGGGGCGCCGTAGACCTGGTAGCCCATGACCATGTTGAGGTCGGCGCTGTTCATCAGGCTCATGAAGAAAATGGAATCGACATCCGCCGAGAGCTCTGCGGGGCCGCTGGGGAAATGGATCGTGGGCAGCCCGGACATCTCGCGGATGGCCTTAGCGGTTGCCGAGAGGTTCTCGGAGTTGACTCCCGTGGAGCCGCCGATCATGACAGCATCGGAACCCGCCTCCTTCATCTTGAGGGCGATCTTCCCCGCTTCCTCCGCGGGCTGCTTGTCGGGATCGAGCAGGGACATATGGATGGTTCCCTTCGCAATCCTGTCCATGAGATACTGGCGAACATTCATCGAAATCACGCTGTATGATTTAGGCTAAACGCATCATTGCGCGTTCCGTATAAAATTGTACGCGCTCGGTCGGGCGCGCGGAAGACGTGGTAATGGCGGGAAAGCGACCCGTGGACCCTCTGCAGGTACATCCCCTCGAGCTCCATCGACGGGAACTTCACCGGGAACGGTAGGACCACGCCTGCACGGCATCCGGACCTCAGGGACTTGGGGAATGCCTCTCCGGCGCGGCGGTATATCTCCGCTATCTCCTCCCCGCCGGTCTTTGTAGACCTGCCGTAGGGCGGATCCGTGGCGATCGCATCGATATCGTGGAAGCGGTCCCCTATATCGCCGATGTCGAGGACATCGAAATCGTGAAGTGCCAGTCCATAGAAATCCATATTCTCGCGGCAGCCGATTACCATCTCCTCGTCGAAGTCCGAAGCGATGGCCTTCATGCCCATCTCGGCCGCTTCGATGACGATCCCTCCCGTGCCGCAGAACGGATCCAGCACGGTCCCCCCGCGCTTGACGCCGGTGAGGTTGATCAGCGCCCTGGCATATTTCGGATGCAGCGAGATGGGGGAGAAGAACGGCCTCTCGCCGACCTTCCTCTTCTCCAGCAGGTCCGCCTCGGTCACATGCTCCTCGATGTAGAGGTGGGCCCTGTCGCACATCTGCATCCTGACGACCGTGTCCGGCTCCTTCAGGTTGACGTCGTTGTGCTTCGACAGCACCGCCCCGATGCGGCGGATCAGCGCCTGTGAATCCACGTCCTTCATCATACCCAGATAGCGCTTGGCGCGTATCGCGAAAGTGCCCTCCGGCAGCACCTGTGATTCCAATCCGGACAGGTCGTCCGGGTCGTAGGCCCCCAGGTACCTCCCCGCGGAGTGGGTCATGGCGAGCCTGTCGGCCACGCCGCGGAAGTACTGGGAATCGAATGATGCTATAAGGTAGCCCGGTCCCTCTGCTACTACCTCGTATCCGTCGGTCTCCGCCTTCAGGCAGCCGACGATCTCGGCGGGCGGCATATCCTTGGATTCGCCCGAGAGCTCGAAGAAATATTGGGGGGCCACGCCCCCCTTATTGCGGTTCAGTCCTTAATACCATCTTCTGTGACCATGAAGACGGCCTCTCCCTCCGGAAGGTTGGGGGAGTCGATGAGCCTGGCGATCCTCTTGCCGGCCTTGCCTTTCCTCAGGTAGATCCTGAAGGTGGCAGTGTGGCCGACGATGTGCCCTCCGATGGGGCGGGTGGGGTCGCCGAAGAACGCATCGGGCTTCGCAGCCACCTGGTTGGTGACTGCGATAACCGCATTGTTGACCGTGGCGAAGTTCAGCAGGTCGTGCATGTGGCGGTTGAGGATCTGCTGCCTCTCGGCCAGCGCTCCCCTGCCCACGTACTCCGCCCTGAAGTGCGAGGTCAGCGAATCGACGATCAGCAGCCTGACCTTGGTGTTCTGGGCAAGCTCCATGGCCTTGTCCACCAGAAGCACCTGGTGCTGCGAGTTGAATGCCCTTGCGACGTGGATCCTCTTGAGGGTCTCGTCGGGATCGACGCCCAGATAGTTGGCCATCTGGATGATCCTCTCGGGCCTGAACGTGTTCTCCGTATCGATGATGATGACGTCCGAACCGAGACCGCCCCTCTCCTCGGGGAGCGTCGCGTTCACCGCGAGCTGGAAGCAGACCTGCGTCTTGCAGCTCCCGAACTCTCCGAACAGCTCCACGATGGACTGGCTCTCCAGTCCCCCCGCGAGGAGCTCGTCGAACGCCTTCGATCCTGTCGTCAGCTTGGTTACGGACTTCCTCCTCTCGAGGATGTCCTCTCCCGTCTCGAAACCGCCAATGTCTGCGCAAAGCTTGGCACCCTCGATGATGTCCATTGCCTTCTTCTCTCCGATCTCGCACGTCTCTGCGAGTTCTTTCGGAGCGGCGACTGCAATGGCCATCAACTCGTTGTATCCTGCTTCACGGAGTTTTTCTGCTATGGCTGGTCCTACTCCTGGTATGTCTTCTAGGGTTTTAACGACCATTGGGATTCCTCCATGTTGCTCAACGCCCAGGGAGTATTTAACCCGAAGTGGGGGGTGTCCGAAAGTGGCTCCCGGAGCGCTTGATCGGACGACGCCGGCGGCAGGATATAAAGCAGATAGCGTACGGTTACACTCGGGGTCCGATCGGAAGATCTGGACCTCGCGCGGTATGAGGATCGTCACCTCGCGGTCGGACATCTGGACGTTGACCGCGTCGTAATCGGTATCCTCTTCGGGACCGGTCTCCTTCTGGTCCCCCCGGAGCATCCCCAACCGGGTTTTCGCAGTGCCTATGACCATAACGGAATTAGAATCCTAATAGACCGATATAAAGTTGATTGAAAGCGCCCCGACCGCCGTTTCCACTGCACCCCCGGAAGGCCAGATTCCCGCATATCCCCGCTGCGGTTTTCCAATGGAAACCGATGAGCCCGGAAAGGGCCGTTTTCCGGCCTACCTCCGTTTCCTCTGGAGTTGCGACAAACCTATTATGAACACGCGCGCGTTTAGGACAATCAATGACAGTAATCGAGATCAGAATCGAACTCAAGAAGGGCGTCGCCGACCCCGAGGGGAAGAACACCAAGAAGACCCTCGAATCCCTGGGATTCCAGGGGATCGGCGATGTCAAGTCCGTGAAGCTCTTCGAAGTGGAGATCGACCTCGCACCCGCCGAGGCCGTCAAAGCCGGCGAGGAGATGTGCAGGAAGCTTCTGGCCAACCCCGTGATCCAGAACTACAAGGTCACCGTGAGATGATCCGATGGCAGACCTGATGATCAAGCGCGATGTGCCCTTCTCCCTCTACGACGTGAGGATCCTCGACGCCAGCGACGATGAGCTCATGGCCATATCCAAGGATATGAGCCTGAGCCTCTCCCTGGACGAGATGAAGGTCATACGCGATTATTTCAAGAAGGAGGGGAGGAACCCCACGGATGTGGAGCTCCAGTCCCTCGGGCAGGCGTGGAGCGAGCACTGCTGCTACAAGAGCTCCAAGCCCATACTGAAGGAGTTCGTCTTCGGCATAGACCGCGACGATGTGCTCTCCAGAGGCGATGCCGGGGTCATGGTCTTCGACGACGACCACGGGTACGCGCTCAGGATCGAGAGCCACAACCACCCGTCCGCCATCGAGCCCTACGGAGGTGCCGCTACCGGTATCGGCGGCATCCTCAGGGACGTGGTGTGCATGGGGGCCCAGCCCATAGGGCTGGCAGATCCCCTGTGCTTCGGGCCCATCGACCATAAGGGGGACCTGCCCCCGGGCATCAAGCACCCCAGGTACCTGGTCAACGGAGTGGTCTCCGGGATCAGGGACTACGGCAACCGCGTGGGCATACCCACGATCACCGGCGGCTTCTTCTTCGACGAGAAGTACACCGGGAACTGCCTGGTCAACGTCGCCTGCCTCGGGATAGTCAAGAGGGCCGACCTGGCGCACAACTACGCCGGCGGGCCCGGAGAGGTGATGATACTGATAGGCGGCCGCACCGGGCGCGACGGGATCCACGGGGTCAACTTCGCATCCGCGGACCTGACCGAGACCTCCGACGAGGACTCCAGGGGCGCCGTGCAGCTCGGTGACCCCATCACGAAGGAACCGGTCATGCACGCGTGCTTCGAAGTGAATGCGAAGCACCTCATCACCGGCATGAAGGACCTGGGAGGCGGAGGATTGAGCTGCGTCATCGGAGAGATGGCGCTGGATGCCGGCTGCGGAGCCGACGTGGACCTGGAGAAGGTCCCGCTGAAGGAGCCCGGCCTGGCCCCCTGGGAGATCTGGGTTTCCGAATCCCAGGAGCGCATGATGTGCACCTGCAAGCCCGAGAATGTGGAGAAGGTGCTGGAGATCTTCGAGATGTGGGATGTCCTGGCGGTGCCAGTCGCTAGAACGACCGACCTGAAGCGCACCCGCCTGTTCTGGGACGGGGAGCCCATCTTCGACATGGACCTGGAGTTCCTCACGGGAGGACCCGTCTACAACAGGCCCTACACCCTCCCCACGGTATCCAGCAAGGACAAGGAGAAGTTCCCGGACCTGCCCAACGACTACGATGTCATACTCAGGCTGCTGTCCGATCTGAACGTGGCCTCCAAGGAGTGGGCCATAAGGCAGTACGACCACGAGGTCCGCGCCGGTACGGCCATCCACCCCCTGGTGGGAGAGATGAACATGGCCGGACCCGGGGATGCGTCGGTGCTCCTGCCGGTCCCCGGCAGCACCCGCGGACTGGCCGCTGCGATCGGATGCAACCCCTGGTTCACCGAGGCCGACCCCTACAAGGGCGGAATGTCCTGCATCGACGAGACCTGCAGGAACCTGGTCGCCGTGGGCGCCAGGCCCAACGCGTTCACCGACTGCCTCAACTTCGGCAACCCGGAGAAGCCCGAGAGGCTGGGCGAGTTCAGGGAGGCCGTCAGGGGCCTCGGCGAGATCGCCAGGGAGCTCAACATCCCCATACCCTCCGGTAACGTCAGCCTGTACAACGAGGCTCCCGGCGGGCACCACATCCTGCCCACGCCGATGATCCTCGGATGCGGCATCGTGGAGGATGTCAGGAAAGCGGTGACGGCGGACTTCAAGAAAACCGGCAGCTGCGTGTTCCTCGTCGGCAGGACGAAGGACGAGATGGGGGCCTCCCTCCTGTTCCGCAAGTTCGGAGGGGAGCAGGGCGCCGTGCCCGGCGTGGACATACCCGCGCTCAAGAGGCTCACCGACAAGCTCCTGAAAGCCATGGACGAGGGCATCGTCCTGAGCTGCCACGACTGCTCCGACGGCGGGATAGCCGTCGCGGTGGCGGAGATGTGCATCTCCGGCCAGATCGGAGCGGAGATCGACCTCTCCGGCATCGACCTGCCCCTCCAGAGGGCGCTGTACAGCGAGAGCAACACCCGCTGGATAGCAGAGGTCGATGGCATGGACGTCACCAGGTTCACCGAGATCATGGGCGAGGACGCGACCCTGCTGGGCATCACCAAGGGCGCGGACCTCCACATCAAGGACAACGGCACCAAGGTGCCGGTCGAGGAGATGAGGGCCGCCTGGAACGACCCCGTCTGGAACATCATGGGAGGTGTGAAGCAATGAAGCCCCAGGACGCGAGAGTGTGCGTCATCAGGATAGAGGGTACCAACTGCGAGGACGAGATGGCCAACGCGTTCGCGATGGTCGGCGCCCAGGCCGAGAAGGTCCACCTCAAGCAGCTGATCGGGCAGGCCCCCGCGGACCTCCGCAGGAGCCTCGAGGACTACGATGTCCTGGCGTTCCCGGGCGGATTCTCCGCAGGGGACTACGTCCGCGCCGGGGCCATATTCGCCGCCAGGATAAAGGCGGGCATCGGTCCCGAAGTGAAGAGGTTCGTCGAATCCGGCAAGCCCGTCATAGGCGTGTGCAACGGATTCCAGATCCTGGTGGAGCTCGGGCTCCTCCCGGCGATCGAGCAGACCATGACCGATGCGCCCACGGCCGCTCTGTACAACAACGACTCCGGCCGCTTCGAGTGCCGCCCCACGGTCCTCAGGAACGACAACCGCGGCAAATGCGCGTTCGTCTCCGAGATCCCCTCGAAGTCCCTGCTCTCGATCCCCTCCGCCCACGCGGAAGGGAAGCTGCTGAGCAACGACCCGGACTTCGTCCAGAAGCTGGAGGACAACGACCAGATCGTGTTCCGCTACGTCTGCCCCGACGGCTCCGATGCCGTGTACCCGTGGAACCCCAACGGGTCCCCCTCGGACATCGCGGGCATCTGCAACCCCGCGGGGAACGTGCTGGGCATGATGCCCCACCCCGAGAGGGTCATGACTAGGTTCACCCACGCGGACTGGACCAGGGGATACACCAGCGAGACCGGAGACGGCAGGGCCATCTTCGAGTCCGCTATGAAATACCTCGAGAAATTCCGAAACGGTTTCATCCGGGCGGGGGGAGACCCCCGCTCGGGAGTTTATCCTGACGTCGACCCTGTCGCCGTCGTTGAGGCTCAGGGTCCTCCTGAGGTGGAACGGGCAGATTATCTCCAGGGTGTCGACGTAGTGGGTCCTGTCCGGGACCACAATGGCGCAATCCATGTTGCGGATCTTTGCGCGGTACGCGATGACGTTGCCGAAGCTGCGCCCTTCGCTGGAGAATCCGTTGATGACTATGCCGGAGGACTTGCCGATGTAATCCAGCTTCCCCACGTCATCCTCGTCGACCTTGACGTTGAGCGTCCCCTCGAAGGGAGCGAATCCGAGCTTGGCCTGGAACTGGGACATGTAACCTGCCTGGCAGATGTAGTAGCCGCCCTCGCCGAGGCCCGATGCCACCACGCCGTGGATGGTCATGTGGTCCGTGGTCTCGAAGATCATGCGGTACTCGTTGTACTCCTTCTTCAGCTCCTCCGTCCCGCGGGGGGTCAGCTTGATGCGCTGCCTGCGGGCGCCGAGATCGCGGACGATGAGTTTCTCGTCCAGAAGCTCCAGGATCCTCTTGGATGCCGACTGTTGGCTCATCCCGAGGGCATCGCCCAGCTCCCTGCTCGATATGGCGACGTAATCGTCTACGGCCCCCAAGAGGGCAAGTTTCCTCAGGGCGAATGAGAACTTCTCGTCCATGATAATATATCTGTACAAATCAAATTTAAAGATTTTGAATAATTAATATATTGAAAATGTAAAAGCAGCCAATCAACCAAAATATTACATTCATCCAACATCGAATGCTGTCGGTTCGGGAACGCGCAGCGTAGCTGTATGTCTCGGATCCTGTAAGGGGGTGAAAAGAGGGGGAAGGATCCCCCTTGGAGTTTCTCAGACCTTCCTGTTCGCGTCGACCCAGGAGGTGACGGTGGGACAGGCGGCGCAGAGGAGGCACACGGCTCCGAGGATCAGGAGGACGATAGTCTGCCAGACCTCGAACGCACCGTAGATGGTGGCGATGACCGTGAACGCGATGGTGAGACCGGAGAGGACCGCCATCGTGTTCCCCTGCACAGGGCTGTATTTCATGAATGTCCCGGCGGCCGCGAAGAACGACAGGGCCACGAGCATGTCGAGGCCGAGTTTGTAGACGGAATCCGTGGTCCCGTCCCATGCGTAGGCCATGACGGCCAGGGCCAGGATGGCACCGACGAAGCCCGCGGCGGCTCCCAGGATCATTTTCTGAGGCATTGCACCCATATTATCCGAACCCCATTACTCAGTCGTCTTTCTTAAGCCTTGCTCAGGGCGAGCTTGATGCTGTCGAAGACCAGCCACGCCAGTATGCATATGACTGCGATGGCCTCGGCTCCCTCGATGGACTCGATGAAGAGCCCGGAGATGGCTATGAGCGCTACTATCCCGCCAACCGCGGCGAACAGGTTGTTGCCGGCCTTGCTATCGCCGACAGCGGTTATGATGACGGCGAGGAGGATCAGGATGAAGAACAGTATGGCGAAGTAGTTGTGTATGTTGCCGGAATCCTCGGTGAAGAGCCCGATGAGGACCAGGAGGATACCGGAAACGAGGATGTATGCGCCGGAGGCGGCGGCATAGCCCTTGCAGGACCAAGCCTTGCCGATCCCGTAGATGACGACGAGACATCCGGTGATCATGCAACCGAAGTTGAAAGCGTCCGCGGCGGCGGAGACCTCGGAGACCCCCAGGTCGGAGAGAGTGTTCTCCCCGAAGACCCAACTGGAATCCGCGAAGACCGCGACCAGCCAGAGGACGGCGAATGCGAAAGCCCCGCAGATCCCGGCGATCGCCAAGGGAGCAGGACTGCTTTTGTACTCGGACATGAGTAAGCGTTATGACGTACTATTTTAATTATATTCCCCAATTTCGGATGCTGGAAGGAGCTGAGAACGGTGAAGAACATCTTCTTCGTGGGTACCGCGGGCAGCGGGAAGAGCACCCTGGTGGGCGCTTACAGGCAGTGGTTGGACGATTCGGGAGTGGATTGCATCGTGGTCAACATGGACCCCGGTGCGGAATCTCTGCCGTACGAGCCCGACGTGGACATAAGGGAATGGATCAACCTGGAGGAGGTCATGGAGGAGTACTCCCTCGGCCCCAACGGGGCCCAGATCGTGGCCGCCGACCTGATGGCGGTCAACATCAACAAGATGATGGACGTCGTCTCCACGTACGTCACCGACTACGTCCTGATCGACACCCCCGGCCAGCTGGAGCTGTTCGCCTTCAGGGAGTCGTCCAATCTGTTCATCAGGGCGTTCGGCAAGGAGGATTCCATGCTCGCCTACCTTTCGGATCCGTCGCTGTGCAGGTCCCCCAACGGGTTCATATCTGCCATGACCCTCGGCGCCCTGGTTCAGTTCAGGCTCCAGGTCCCGATGATCAACCTCCTCTCCAAATGCGACACCCTCAGCGAGGACGACCAGCAGAGGATGCTCGACTGGTACTCCCAGTCCGATGCGCTGTACGGCGACCTGCTGGACAGCGATTCCGACCCCCAGTCCGTGGTCGGCATGGAGCTGTTCAAGGCCATGGAGAACATGGGCGTCTTCGGCGGTATACGCGCCGTATCCGCCGAGGCCTGGATCGGGATGGAGGATATCTATGCATCATCCCAGCTGGTGTTCTTCGGCGGGGAGGACAACGAGAGGGAGCGAATCCCCTCCGGTTTCTTCAAAATGATAAAGAGCGGAGGGGTCTCCCCCTCCTTGATTTGTTTCAGCCGAACATGGCCGCGGGAGCGGGGGTCGTCTTGTTGCGGCCCGCCTCCTCGACCTTCTTGTTGGCGTTGACGAAGTCGTCCATGGTGACCATGTCGCGGTTGTCGCGGATGGCCAGCATTCCGGCTTCGGTGCAGACGCTCTTGATGATGGCACCGGAGGCGCCCTCGGTCATGGCGGCGAGCTTGTCCGCGGTCACGGTTTTATCGATGTTCATGTGGGCGATGTGGATCGCGAATATCTGGGCGCGGCCGTCCTTGTCCGGGAGGCCGACCTCGATGATCCTGTCAAACCTGCCGGGCCTCAGGAGGGCGTCGTCCAGGATGTCGGGCCTGTTGGTGGCGCCGATGATCTTGACGTCGCTGGTGGGCATGAAGCCGTCCAGCTCGGACAGCAGCTGCATGAGGGTCCTCTG
>CAMMYR010000002.1 GCA_946528255.1 uncultured Methanomicrobiales archaeon
CTCGAAGGTCTCCGGCGTCTGCGTGGATATGCACGGCAGGGCCGCCGATATCGGGGGCATGAGGTTCGCCGGCCTGGGCGGTTCCAACATCACCATATTCAACTCCCCCTTCGAGCTCACCGAGGACGAGCTCTACAACGGCCTCCATGACATCTCCGCCGAGGGCATGGTCCTCATGACCCACGTCCCCTCCTACGGGATACTGGACCAGATACCCTCCGGCCAGAGCGTCGGGAGCCCCGCGGTGAAGAGGATAGTGGACGAGTTCCACCCCATCCTCGCTATGTCAGGCCACATCCACGAGGCCATAGGCGTGAAGGAGTACGGCGGCACCGTGTTCCTGAACCCGGGCCCCGCCAAGGACGGATACGCCGCAGTCGTGGACATCGTTGACGGGAAGGTTTCGGTCAGGCTCATAGGCCCCGGCAGGAGCCGAACGGGCCCATCCGGTCCCTTTTATAGGGATAAACAAGGGGTTTATGGGGTCCGGATAAGGCTAACGCTTATATACAGTACCATAATTCGAGGGATGATTACAATGGCACTTTGGCAGGGTGAATCCAACAGGAAGCCCACCGGCGGCAGGCTCGTCTCCGCCCAGGGCAAGCGCAAGTTCGAGATCGGAAGAGAGAAGCAGTTCACCAGAATCGGTGAGCAGTCCCTCAAGCAGTATCGCGGACGCGGCGGCAGTGTCAAGGTTGGTATGCTCAGCGCAGAGTACGCAAACGTCGTCGACAAGAAGACCAACACCGTGAAGAAGGTCAAGATCCTCACCGTCAAGACGAACCCCGCTGACCCTAACTACGTTCAGCGTAACATCATGAACAAGGGCGCGACCATCTCCACCGAGATCGGCGACGCCATCGTCACGTCCAGGCCCGGCCAGGACGGGGCGATCAATGCAGTCCTGCTCGAGTAATCACATTGACACAAACCTCTTCAACCGCCCCTCCGGGGGCCTTTTCTTTCATTTTTTGAAACGTTGGCCTGTTTCCGGCCGTTGTCATCCGAGAGATTCGCCTTCAGCTATGGCTCGCGATCTCCCGGCATGTAATGGGGTCTTTCAGAAATATTAAAGTGAAATGAATTAATTTTTCATTTTAAAAATAAATTCATTACAGTTAATTTAATTAACAATGTAGGCGATTGCATACAGCATGGGAGAAGTCGTTCGCGAGCATTATCTCCGTATAATGAGGAGATACAAGGATATCGACCTGATAAAAGTGATATCCGGGATGAGGAGGACAGGCAAGTCCGTTCTGATGAGGCAGTATATCTCGCTGCTCGTACAGGAAGGCACCCCTCGCGAACGCATAGTGTATGTCGATATGGATTCGATGCAGAACGACAGATTCAAAGACGGCAATCTCCTCTATTCGGACATCGTATCCAAGAAGAGCCTGGGAAAGCTATACGTCCTCATCGATGAGATCCAGAACATAAACGGATGGGAGCGGGTGATAGAATCGCTCAGGAACGATATCGACTGCGACATATACATAACGGGTTCAAACGCGTATATGCTCTCGTCCGAGATATCCACCCTGCTCACCGGGAGGAGCGTTACGATAACCATCACGCCCCTTTCTCTGAAGGAGATCTGCATCCTGTATGGGGAGAAGGAGCCCAAAGCCGCCTTCATAAGGTATCTGCGCCACGGCGGGCTTCCCATACTCAGACCCGAGTACTCGGAAGAGACGGCATTCCAGATAATAAACGAGCTCAAATCCGATATCATCCTCAAGGATATATGCAACAGGAGGCCCGGCACGGATCCCTTGAAATTGAGGAAAGTGGTGGACTACCTCTACTCGGAAGTGGGGAATCCCATATCGGTCACCAAGATGTCCATGGCACTCGGGATCAGTGCCGTAACCGTCAGTGATTATCTCGAGCTGATAACCGACTCGATGCTGTTCATCAAAGCGGAAAGGTACAATCTGAAAGGCCGTCTGGTCCTCTCTCAGGAGCCAAAATACTACTGCACGGACACGGGCATGAGATACTCGCAGCCGATCGCCGCCGAGAGGGATTTCGGCAAGACGCTGGAGAACATAGTATTCCTGGAGCTCATCAGGAGAGGGTACAGGGTATATGTGGGGAGAACGGGGACGGACGAGGATGAGGATGACAAGCACCTGGAGATAGACTTCATCGTCCTCGGTGATGATTCGACGGACTACTACCAGGTCACCGAGAGCCTCAGGGACCCGTCCGTGCACGAAAGGGAATTCAGGCCTCTGAGGAAGGTCACCGGCAGAGGGGAAAGGTACGTCCTGACATATGATGACAGACCAATCAGCAAGGGTCCCGATGCGATAACCATGAACATCGTCGATTTCCTCATGGAGGGGGCTCAGGAAAAGGAAGAGGCGATGATAAGCGGTGGAACTTACGAGACACTGCTATCGATGCTGGCTGATTACATGGAGATGTGCAGCCGCATATCGGGTACGGCGGTCACCCGGGAAAACTTCGACGAACTCTCCACCGGGCTGCAGAGCAGATTCTTCGATCTCCAGGCCTACTTCGGGAGACCCGAATTCATGGGTGACAGCATCATCCAGGGGTACCTCCCGAGAATCAGGATGAATAATGTCAGGATATTCAATGCCATGGTAGCATGCGCAAATGCCAACACGGAACCTAGATACAAGCCGGTTATGGACGAGGAAATGGCCGAACTGATAGACATAGCCAACGCCATCAACCGCCACGCGGGTAGGAGGCGACACGCCGCCATCCGCGATCCCGAGCATCCGAGGGGAATGTTTTATTATCACAATAATATGGGGCGGGCATGGCATACGACCCGGATGTTGCGATAACCCTGTGGCCCGAGTATTTCGATATCGAGCGCACCAGGGCGGAGGGGAGGAGGCTCCCCAAGGACCTCTGCGTCAGGAACCCCGACCTGGACATCATCGCCAAGGGCGCCATGATCCTAGACCTCGAGTACGAGATCCTCGAGAAGATGGCCTATCCCAAGACCCACCGCCAGGGGCGCGGCTGCGTCCGCGTGGAGAGGGGCAAGCTCCAGAAGACGGAGCTGATCAGGGAGATAGGGAAGATCCTCGTCGAGAACTCCCAGAAGTGATCCTTATGATATCATCCCTGGAATCCAGGGTGCTGGACGCCAATTCCGAGTCGCTGGGCGTCCCCGTTTCGGAGCTCATGGGCAATGCCGGGAAGGCCGTCGCCGATCATCTGGAATCGCAGTATCCCGGCAAGCGTTTCGCTTTCGTATGCGGCACCGGCAACAACGGGGGCGACGGCTTCGCCGCCGCGATCAGGATGGACCCCTCCAGATGCAAAGTCCTCCTGCTGAAGAAGGCCTCCCAGATACGCACGGATGCCGCCAGGGGATTCTATTCGCTGCTCGAATGCCCCATATCCCCTTACTCCAAGGATGCGCTGGAGGATTGCGACGTCATCGTCGATTGCGCCCTGGGGACCGGTTCCTCCGGTACGGTCAGGGATCCGTACAGATCGTTCATACAGGATGCCAACGCCAGCGGCAAGCCGGTGGTGTCCGTGGATATCCCGTCGGGTCTCGGCTCCGATATATGCATAGGACCAGTTTCCACCATAACGTTCCACGACGCCAAGGAGGGCATGGACGAGGCCTCCTGCGGCAGGATAGTGGTTGCGGACATAGGCATCCCCGAGGATGCTTCCAGGATAGTCGGGCCCGGGGACATGCTCAGGTACCCCGTCCCCGCCGACGGCAGCCACAAGGGCGCCAACGGCAGGCTCCTGGCCATCTCCGGCGGACCCTACTTCGGGGCTCCCGCCCTGGCCTGCAGGGCCGCCCTGCGCACCGGGGCGGACCTGGTCCATCTGTGCTGCCCGGCATCCGCCTTCGGCATAGCGGCATCCGCCTGCCCGGAGATGACCGGGTCCGTGCTCCCCGGGGACCATCTGGATTCCTCATCCGTCGACGGGCTCCTGGAGCTCTCCCAGAGGTACGACGCCGTCCTCATAGGGCCGGGTCTGGGGGATTCCCCCGATACGATGGAAGCCGTCAGGATGTTCGTCTCATCATGCACCAGGCCCATGGTGATCGATGCCGATGCGATCAAGGCATTGACGGACATGTCCGTTCCCAATGCCGTCATCACCCCCCATGCGGGCGAACTGAGGACCATCGGGACACTGGATGACGCAGTTGGGAGGTTCGGCGCCGTCCTGCTCAAGGGCAGGGAGGACACCATTGCGGACAGGGACCGCACGAGGATCAACCGCACCGGCAACCCGGGGATGACCTCCGGCGGCACCGGCGACGTCCTCGCCGGATGCGTCGCCGCGTTGGTATCCAAGGGGATGCCCCTCTTCGACGCCGCGTGCCTCGGAGCCTACATCGTCGGCTCCGCCGGCGACAAGGCATTCGCAAGCAAGTCCTACGGCCTCATGGCCACCGATGTGGCCGAGGGGATCCCAGAGGTCCTCAGAGAGGGCCTGAGATGATAGATCTCCAGCCGGTCCACGGCGTACCGGCCCTGAGGGCCGGCGGATCCCTGGTCATCGGGGATCTGCACATAGGGGTGGAATCGCACCTGAGGGCCAAGGGATTCCATCTGGTCTCCCATACGAAGGATATGCTGGATTCCATAATCTCGTCCGCGGACGAGGATATCGACAAGCTGATCGTCATCGGCGATGTGAAGGATTCCGTCCCGGGCTCCACCAAGCAGGAGTTCGCCGAGATACCCGATTTCTTCGAAGCCCTTCTGGAAAGGTTCACGGAGGTCTCCGTGGTCCGCGGCAATCACGATACGCAGATAGAGGAGTTCCTGCCCGGCAGGGTCAGGATAAGGCCCGCCACCGGCCTCGTCAGGGACGGTGTGGGCTTCGTCCACGGCCACACATGGCCGTCGGAGGAGGTCATGGCCTGCGAGACCCTGGTGATGGCCCATAACCATCCCGCGGTGATGTTCAAGGACGGCGTGGGCCGCAGGACCACGGAACCATGCTGGTTCCGCGGAAGGTTCACCGTCGAGAGCTGCGAGAGGTACCAAAAGCTCCCCGAGTCCTTCCTGGTGGTGCCCGCATTCAACAGGATGCTCGGGGGTTCCCCCGTGAACGTCATAGACGAGGGCCTCCTGGGGCCGATCCTCAACAGCGGATGGCTCGGCCTGGACGATGCCCGCATCTATCTCCTGGACGGTCTGGATCTCGGCCGCAGGGCGGATCTGATGGTCAACGGGAAGGATTACAGCCGCTTCGCCGACCGCAATGGGAACAGGGCCAAGTACTCCCGATCGGAGGTACCTCACCACTTCATTCACCGGCCTGCAGTCGGTGTGCATCTTCGATGGTACCGAATCCTCCGCGGGATATCCGATGGGCATGAACAGCACGCACCTCTCGTCAGAGGGTATGCCGAACGCCTTCTCCGCCTCCGAATTGGAGAAGTAGTTGCACCAGCAGGTCCCCAGGCCGATGTCGGCGGCCTCCATCATCGCATGCGTCGCCGCAATGGAGACATCCTGGTCGCCGGAGTGGACGCCCTTTTCCAGGGGGTTGTTCCACTCCTCCTTCCTGCTGTAGGTGAAAAGCAGCACCATGGGGGCACCGAATACGCACGGGGAAAGCTCCGACATCCTGGAGACCGCTTCCTTCGATTTCAGGACGTATATCCTGAAGGGCTGGGAGTTCTTGCCGGTGGGGGCGAGCATGGCCGCCCTTATGACCTTGCGCAGATCCTCATCGGACACCTGCCTGTCCTGATATTTCCTCACCGAGTACCTCGCCTCGGCCAGTTCCATGAAATCCATGATTCCTGAAAACCGTCGCTCGGTTAAACCGTTTCCATCATAATTTTTATATCGAAGCGGGGTTATTTCTATAGAAGAATAACTGGAGGTAAAGAAAATGACTCTAGATATACACTCCAAAACGATGGAAATGCCCTCCGATTACGTCGACATGGATTCCGATGAGTTGGAGTACGACGGAGGCGGCTTGTCGAGGTTGGGAACCATTCTCCTGATCAGCGGTATCGCGGTTGCGGCCATAGTCGCCGCCACGGTAGGGATCTACTGCTGGGCGAATGCCGGAAAGACCGCTGCGACCGAGCTTGTGGAGAACGGCGCCGTCAAGGTCCTCATACCACCCAAGTCCGGTAACATTATGGTGCCCCTTCCCCCCATCGACTGATCGGGAAACCAATCTTCCGTTTTCACAGCGGTGCGCGGGTGTAACCCGCCGCCGCTATTTTTTAACAATCCGAACACCGGGAGCGCGAGCCCCGGTTTTTCCAGTAATCGTTCGCAGCGGCATACCGCGTTGAAAGAAAGAATCGAAAGAAGAAGATTAAGATGAGGGGGTCGCCCCCCTCGGTTTCAATCAGTTGCGGGTGACGGTGTCGTAGACGGATCCGTCGGCGTTCCTGATCACGGCGGTCAGAGGCATCTGGCCGGGCAGGCTGTGCGTGGCGCAGGAGTTGCAGGGGTCGTATGCCCTGAACGCCATCTCGACCATGTTCAGCAGACCGGGGGAGACCTCGAAGTTGTGGATCAGGGCCTTGGCGACCTTGGCCACATCCATGCAGATCGGCGGGTTGTTGTTGGTGGTTCCGACGACCATGTTGCATGCGGTCACGATGCCGTTCTCGTCGCAGGTGTAGTCGTGGGTCAGGGTACCCCTGGGGGCCTCGACGCAGCCGACACCGCGGCCACCGGGGACGATGTCCTTCTGCTTGATGTCTCCGTTGCAGAGATCGGGGTTCTGGGCGTCCTCGAGGCACTTCTCCGCGCAGCAGAGCATCTCGATGATCCTGGCCCAGTGGGTAGCCAGGGTGAACTGGCAGGGTCCCTCGACGCCGGCGTCCTTCAGGATGCCCCTGTACTCGAGCAGTGCGTCCTGCGCGAGGGGTGTGGGCATCTCCTTGGCGACGTTCAGCCTGGACAGGGGGGTGGCCCTGTAGATACCGCTGTCGGGTCCGTCGACGAGTCCCTTCCATCCGGGGTTCCTCAGGTAGGGGAACTTCTCGAAGGACCAGGGCTCGACGCCCTCGGCGATGTTGTCGAGGTAGTCGTAGGGGTCGTAGAGGTGTGTCTGCTCGCCCTTCTGGTTGACGACCTTGACCTTTCCGTCGTGGATCTCGAACTGGTCCTTGCCGTTGACGAGTCCCATGTGGTAGGTCTCGTGGTAGTACAGGTCCTTGTTCAGGACGATGTCCATGTAATCCTTGTTGGCGAAGACGACATCCTTGAAGACCTGCAGGGAGGTCTTGGCGAACTCGACCATTCCCTCGGCGTAGCCGATGATCTCCTTCTGCTCCTCCTTGCTGATGGCCTTGGAGACTCCTCCGGGCACTCCCATGACGGGGTGGGTGGGCTTGCCTCCGATGATCGCCTGGACCTTCTGGGCCTCCTTCCTGGTCTTCAGGACGGCTCCTCCGAGGTCGAGGCCCACGCGGGCGACGACTCCGAGGACGTTCCTCTCCGCGGCGGGGGCCGCGGGACCGCAGACGAAGTCGGGTGCGGCCAGCGCATAGAAGTGCGCGATGTGGCTGTGCACGAAGTGGGCGTTGTAGAACGTGTCCCTGATGAGGAACGCGGTCTCGGTCGGCTTCGTGTTGTAGCATCCGTCTATCGCCTTGGTGGAGGCCATGTGGTGCGCGCCGGGGCACACACCGCAGAGCCTGGCGGTGATCTGGTTCAGCTCGGTTACCTTCCTTCCGATGCAGAATCTCTCGAAGCCTCTCAGCTCGGGGACCTGCCAGTATGCGTTGGTGACGTCTCCCTTGTCATCGAGGAAGATTTCGATCTTTCCGTGTCCCTCGAGACGGGTGATGGGGTCGACTGTCACGCGCTTCTCTGTGACTTTCTTCTTGTCATCCCAAATGATAGGTGCAGCCATTTACTGACCTCCTTCCTTAACTGCCCTCTTGATAAGGGACTTTCCGAGGGTGAACGCGTAGAAGTACCCGAGCGGGTCCTTGATCGTGCTCATGATCTCGATGATCTCATCCTCGCCGATGATACCGTCGTCCTCCCTGATGGGGAACATGGACGCGATGGCGGTGAAGATACTGGCTCCCTGCTCCTGGACGTCCGCGGTGGGTCCGTAGCATCCGCGGCAGGGCTGGCCCGCCTTGGTGCACCTGGCGCCGCAGCCTCCGACGGTAGCGGGTCCGAGGCACAGGATTCCCTGGTCCATCAGGCACTTGTCGGGGTCGACATCGACCTCGTGGGGCTCGCAGATCTTGGTGATCCTGGCGTTCTCCTTCTTCCTGGGGCACTCCTCGCACAGGGTCTTGGTGGTGATACCGATCATGGTTCCCTTGGGCGGCAGGGCGACTCCGTTGTACGCGAAGTCGGCGACGGCCTTCAGCATGTGGCTGATGGTCTCCTGCAGGGGAGGGCAGCCGGGGACGTAGTAGTCCACGTCGATGGTCTGGTCCAGCGTCTTGACGGTGTCGTAGAGGCAGGGCAGCGTGAGCTCTCCCTCGGGGGCCTCGTACTTGTACTGGGGGATCACGGGCTTGTCCTTGTGGTAGTCGGCCTGGAAGTTGGCGCTGCTCGGGGTCTTGGTGTACACATAGTCCAGGATCTCGTCCGCGCCGGACACGAGGTTGGCGAGGGCGGGGCTTCCGCCGAAGCAGGCGCAGGTTCCGTAGGCGACGACGATCTTGGACTTCTGCCTGAGCAGCTTGACCATGTGCTCGTTCTCGGAGTTCCTGACGGCACCGGAGATGATGGAGACGGTGATCTCGCCGTCATCCATGGCGGCGATGTCCTTCTCCTTTCCATCGGCGGCGATGGGCCACATGACGATGTCGGCCATGTCGCCGATGGTCAGGATCCTCTCGTTGGTGTCCAGCAGGGACACGTCGCATCCGCCGCAAGCGGCCGCCCAGTAGATGGCCAGCTTGATCTTTCCGCCCTTGGGCGCGCCGGGGAGGAGCTCTCCCAGGTCCGCGGCCTCGAGCCCGACGGTCTCCTTGTCGCAGCCGCATCCGCAGGAAGCGGGGGCGGCTTTGGGAGCGGCGGCCGCCGCAGCCTTCTCGGCCTTCTTCTCGGCCTTGGGGGCTTCGGCTCCGCTCTCCTTCTTCTTGAATATCTTACTGAAGAATCCCATTCAGTTCGCCTCCTTCTGCAGGGGGGTGGGCCCGAGGGCCTTGATGGTGTCGATGAACTCGATGACGGTCTTCTGGAACTTCTCTCCTTCGGATGCGGAGACCCACTCGAGCTTGAGCCTCTTGGGGTCGAATCCGTACTGCTCCAGGACCATCCTCAGGAGGGCGATCCTCCTTCTGGCCCTGTAGTTTCCGCCGATGTAGTGGCAGTCGGCGGGGTGGCATCCGAGGACCATGACGCCGTCGGCTCCCTTGGAGAACGCCCTGAGGACGAACTCGGGGTCCACACGCGCGGAGCACATGGTCCTGATGATACGGAAGTTGGTGGGCATCTGCAGCCTTGCGACTCCTGCTCCGTCGGCACCCGCATAGGAGCACCAGTTGCAGCAGAAGGTCACGATTCTGGGTTCGAAATCTGCCATTTGAAATCACTCTCCTCCAACGGGGTAGTCCAGGCAGGCATCGATCTCGGCGATGATCTGCTTGTTCCTGAATCCTCTCTGCTCCATCGCACCTGCGGGGCAGGAGGCGACGCAGCATCCGCATCCCTTGCACAGACCGGCGTTGACGACGCTCTTGAGTGTGCCGTTGGGCTGCTCCTCGAGGCTGATGGCGTTGTAGTCGCAGCATCCGACGCAGACTCCGCATCCGTCGCACAGGTTGTGGTTGGACACGGCGACGATACCCTCGGAGATCAGCTTGTCCTTGGAGATGACGGTCAGCATCCTGGAGGCGGCTCCGGAGGCCTGGGCGATGCACTCGTCCATGAACTTGGGCCAGTGGGCGGCACCGGCGACGTAGACACCCTCGGTGGCGAAGTCGACCGGCCTGAGCTTCTGGTGGGCCTCGAAGTAGAATCCGTCCTTGGAGATGGGGACCTTGACCATCTTGGCGAGGTTCTCCTTCTCCTCCCTCATGGGAGTGATACCGGCGGCGAGGATGACGGTGTCGACGGGGATCTCGAGCTCTTCGCCGAGAGTGGCGTCGAAGGCCTTGACGGCCTTTCCGTCGTACGCGGGCATGGCATCGTTGACGGGGTACCTCAGGAACTTGACTCCCATCTGGCAGGCCCTGCTGTAGAGCTCCTCGCGGAATCCGTATGTCCTGATGTCCTTGTGGATGATGGTCACGTTGGCCATGGGGTTCTGCAGCTTGATCTGGATGGCCATCCTCAGGGAGGCGGCGCAGCAGACACGGCTGCAGTAGTGGACGTTGTCGTTCCTGGAACCGACGCACTGGATGAAGACGACGTCGTTGCCCTTGAACTTGCCGGAGTCGATGAGCTGCTCGGCGGTGATCTGGGTCATGACCTTGTCATCCTTGCCGAAGTTGTACTCGGTGGGCTCGTAGGCGCCGGCACCGACGGCGAACAGGACGGCTCCGACGGGGTACTCCTTGCCGTCGCTGAGCTGCAGCTTGAAGTTACCGACGAATCCGGGGATGTCCTTGACGTTGACGCCCTTGTGCACGGTGATCAGCTTGTTGGACTCGACCTTGGAGATGGTCTCCTTGAGGAAGTCCTGGACGGAGACACCGTCCTCCTTGTGGCTGAAGTTCCTGGCGAATCCTCCCAGCTCCTTCTCCCTCTCGACGAGGTGGACGGGGTATCCCTGGGCGGCGATGTCCAGAGCGGCGGTCATACCGGTGATACCTCCACCGATGACGGCGGCGGCGTTGGTGACCGGGATCTCGGAACCGACGAGGGGCTCGAGCAGGCTCGCTTTGGCGATGGCCATCCTGAGCAGGTCCTTGGCCTTCTTGGTGGCGGCCTCGTGCTCGTGCATGTGGATCCAGGAGCACTGGTCGCGGATGTTGGCCATGTTGCACAGGTACTTGTTCAGACCTCCGTCCCTGCAGGCCTCCCTGAAGAGGGGCTCGTGGGTCCTGGGGGTGCATGAGGCGACGACGACCCTGTTGAGGTCCTGCTCCTTGATGGCTGCGGAGATGCTCTCCAGGCAGTCCTGGGCGCAGGCGTACTGGGACTCTTTGGCCAGCACGACGTTGGGCAGGGTCTTCGCGTACTCGACGACGCTGGGGACGTCGACCACGGATCCGATGTTGATACCGCAGTGGCAGACCCAGACACCGACGCGGGGTGCGACTCCCTCGACTTCCTTCTCGGGGGGGTAGACCTTGGGCGCGCAGGGCTCGAATTTCTCGTCGACGATCCAGGCTCCGGCCTTGGCGGAAGCTCCGCAGGCCTCGGCGACGGATGTGGGGATGTCCTTGGGAGCGGCGAAGGCTCCGGTGACGAAGATACCCTCTCTGGTTGTCTCGAGGGGGTGGTACACGGAGGTCTTGCAGAATCCGTACTCGTTGAGCTCGATGCCCAGGGTCTTGGCGAATTCCTCGGCTCCCTCCGGGGGCGCGAGTCCGATGGACAGGACGACGATGTCGAACTCCTCGGAGACTCCGTTGTTCTCGTCGTCGGTGTAGCTGATGGTCAGCTTCTTGGTGACAGGGTCCTCCTCGACGTTGGCGACGCGGGCTCCCCTGTGCATCCTGATGCCGTACTCATCCTCACCGCGGTGGATGTATGCCTCGAACTCCTTTCCATAGGACCTGATGTCCATGAAGAAGATGTCCTCCTGCAGGTCTCCGTGCTCCTTGGTGATCATGGCCTGCTTGGTCGCGTACATGCAGCACACGGACGAGCAGTACTTCTTCCAGCCCTTCTTCTCGGACCTGGATCCGCAGCACTGGATGTATGCGATCTTCTTGGGGTCCTCTCCGGAGGAGGGCACGGTGATGTGTCCCCTGTTGGGACCGGAAGCGCACATGATCCTCTCGTACTCGATAGCGGTCACGACGTTCTGGAACTTGCCGTAGCCGTACTCGGTGGCGACGTGGGCGTCCCAGACCTTGAATCCGGGAGCGGCGATGATGGATCCGACCTCGAGGGTGATCTCCTCATCCTTCTCGTCGTAGTGGATGGCGCCCTTTCCGCAAGTCTTGGCGCAGAGTCCGCACTTGCCCTTCTTGATCATGTTGCAGTAGTCCTTGTCGATCAGAGCGACACGGGGGACGGCCTGCGCATGGGGGATGTAGATCGCCTTCCTGGTGGTGAGCCCGAACTCGTACTTGTCCGGGATGTTCTTCACGGGACACTTAGCAAGGCAGTCCCCGCAGCCGGTACACTCCTTGGGGTTGACGTACCTGGCCTTCTTCAGGACCTTTACCTTGAAGTCTCCCGCCTTCCCATCAACGCTCAGGACCTCGTGGTAGGTCAGAGTGGTGATGTTCGGGTGTCCGTTACAGTCCGCCATTTTAGGCGAGAGGATACACGCGGAACAGTCGTTCGTAGGGAACGTCTTGTCCAGACGGCACATCACTCCACCGATGGTGGCGTCTTTCTCCACCAGGTAGACGTGAATGCCCCTGTCTGCAAGATCCAGGGAAGCCTGGATTCCCGCGATTCCTCCACCGATTACCAACGCTGATTTTGTCAAATCATTGCCTCCGTTTACCAAACGGTGTTTGGAATGTTTCCTATAATAGGGAGAATGGTATATTAAGCAAATTAAGAAAGTAATTTATAGCAACATGCTATGTAACCATGAGTTTTCGGGTTTTGCCAATTCGTCCTACCTAAAATTTTTAGGGTAGACTAAAAATCAAATAGCCAGACATCGGATTTTGCATTTTCGTATGAATTATCTCAAAGGATTAAACAACAGGTATTTTAGTTGGATATTGTCTAAATTGTAGTCTGAGATCAAGGTAAGAAACACCGCAAAACCAGACTGCACATATGACAGAGGATTTAAGTATTGGATTAATCAAAAAATGTATGATTCTTGTTTTCTGGCTATAGTTGGATGGATATCATGAAGTCAATCCATCCAATTAGTAACACTAATTCAAAAATAATAACACCAATCGTTTTCCGCCACCCTCATTCCGATCCCATCCGCTCTCAACTTGAATTTTGGATGGTCGCCGGGTCTTTTCGACAGGGTTAAAACCCCGCCGCACATGGGAGGTATCATGGTCGTGAAATCGGTCCGCGGGAGGAGGCGCTACATCGCCGTCACGGTGCCCCCGGAGCTCCGCAGGGACGACCTCGTCGCATCCCTGTCCGAGTTCTCGGAGTCCATCCCCGACCTCAAGGTCATCACATGCGGCAACGGCAAGGCCGTGATCCGCTGCGAGCCCGCCCACGTCCAAGCGGCCATCTCCGCCGTCGGATCCTCGTATCCCGGGTCCGAATCCCTCCTGACCTCCGGCACCCTCCGCAAGCTCCGCGAGGCGTATCCCGAGCTCAAGGTGCCCCGCAAGAGGAAGCGACATCCCCGAGCTGCATCCCCATATATCTTTATAGGAAGGGGAGATAGAGGGCTCCGTAAAATAAAGGAGTGAATGAAATGCAACCCGGACAGATGGCTTATGACAGGGGAATCACCGTTTTCTCTCCCGACGGAAGGCTGTTCCAGGTCGAGTACGCCCGCGAGGCGGTCAAGAAAGGCTCGACCACTATCGGAATCAAGTTCAAGGGCGGAGTCGCCCTCATCGTCGACAAGAAGACCCCCAGCAGGCTTCTGGAACCCAAATCCACCGAGAAGATCCACGACATCGACGACTATATCGGATGCGCCACATCCGGTCTCGTCGCCGACGCCCGCGTCCTGGTCGACCAGGCCAGGCACGAGGCCCAGATCCACAGGATCCAATACGGCGAGAACATCTCGGTCTCCATGCTCGTCAAGAAGGTCTGCGACATAAAGCAGAACTACACCCAGTACGGCGGCGGACGCCCCTTCGGCACCGCCCTGCTCGTGGCCGGGACCGACGACGACGGCGCGCACCTCTACGAGACGGACCCCTCCGGGGCCCTGGTCGCGTACAAGGCCACCAGCATCGGCAACGGCAGGCAGACCGTCATGGACATGTTCGAGAAGGAGTACGAGGACGGCATGGCCCGCGATGCGGCGCTGGTCCTCGCCCTGAAGGCCCTGAAGACCGCCACAGAGGGCGAGCTGAAAGCCGAATCCATCGAGATCGGCGTCGCCGAGTGCGGCAGCAAGTTCAAGAGGCTCTCCGAGAAGGAGATCGCCAAGCTCATTTCCAAGATGTGACGTCAGATGGTCAATCTTGATGATGCAATCGTCGCGAGGCTGGAGAGCCACGGGGAGACCTTCGAGATCCTCCTCGACCCCAAGATAGTGGACCTCATCCAGCAGGGCAAATCCTACGACATCCTCGAGCTCATGGCTGTAGAGGACGTCTTCAAGAACGCCGGCAAGGGCACCAGGCCCCCGGAGGACAAGATAAAGGAGGCCTTCGGCACCGAGGACATCGGCGAGATCGCGGCGAAGATAGTGGAGAAGGGCGAGGTGCAGATGACCGCCGAGCAGCGCAAGGCGATGCTCGAGGCCAAGTTGAACCAGGTCATCACCTACATCTCGGCCAACGCCATCAACCCCCAGACCAAGACCCCCCACCCGCCCATCAGGATCAAGATGGCGCTGGAGGAGGCCAAGTTCCACGTCGACCCCTTCAAGCCCCTGGACAAGGAGATCGAGGAGGCCATGAAGCTCCTGAGGCCGCTCATCCCGATACGCTTCGAGAAGAGCAAGGTCGCCGTGAAGCTGAGCGGCGCCGATTACGGGCGCTGCTACGAGGACCTGATCCACTACGGATTGGTGGAGAGGGAGGAATGGACGCAGGACGGATCGTGGATCGGAGTCATAGAGATCCCGGCCGGACTGATAAACGAGATGACGGACAAGCTGAAGCACAAGACCAAGGGCTCGGCATCCGTCAAGCTGATTAATTGACATTCGCGAGAGTGATAAAATGGAGAAGAGAAACGCCAGACAGACGCGCGAGATCGTCGTTCCGGGCGACATCCTCGATGAGACGGGGATGAAGCCGGGCGAGAACGCATACGTCGCGGATGGCAAGGTTCGCGCCTGCATCACCGGTGTCAGGAACGTCTTCCAGAACACCGTGGGCGTCATCCCGCTGAAGGGCTGCTACATGCCCAAATCGGGAGACACCGTGATAGGCGTCATAAACGACATCGGACCGTCCAACTGGATGGTCGACATAAACGCACCCTACCCCGCCCCGCTCCACGTGAGCGAGGTGCCGTGGAAGGTGGAGTTCGGGGACACTTCCAAGTACCTCGGCATGGGCAACGTGGTCATACTGAAGATCCTGTCCGTTGACGAGAGCAGGAAGATCCAGGTCACCATGAAGGACTCCGGCCTCAGGCGCATCACCGGCGGCAGGGTCGTCACCGTGCCCTGCTCCAAGGTGTCCAGGGTCATCGGTAAGAGCGGATCCATGATCTCGATGCTCAAGAACATGACCGACTGCCGCATCACAGTGGGGCAGAACGGCCGCATCTGGATCGACGGGGACGACGAGAACTGCGACGTCGCCGCTGAGGCGATAGCATTGATTGAGAACAGGGCCCAGTCCGGTAACCTCACCGACGCGGTCAAGGAATTTATCGAGGGCAGGATCCCTCAGAACGAGGACGGTTACCAGGAGGATGAGTGACCATGAGCGGACATACAGACATGATTCTGGTTGATGACAAGGGCATGAGGATCGACGGCAGGACCGCCGAGCAGCACAGGCCCATCAAGATCGAGGCGGGTGTCCTCGACAACGCGGACGGATCCGCGTACGTTGAGATCGGTAAGAACAAGGTCCTTGCGGCCGTCTACGGCCCCAGGGAGTGCCACCCCCGGCACCTGCAGGACCCCACCAAGGCGATCGTGCAGTGCAAGTACAACATGGAGACCTACTCCGTCAGCGACAGGAAGAGGCCCGGCCCGGACAGGAGGTCCATCGAGATCTCCAAGATCATCTCCGAGGCCCTCGAGAAAGTGGTCCTCACCGAGCTGTACCCCCGCGCCTCCATCGACGTGTACATCGAGATCCTCCAGGCGAACGCCGGAACCAGGTGCGCCGGGCTCACCG
>CAMMYR010000003.1 GCA_946528255.1 uncultured Methanomicrobiales archaeon
GGATTCGACGATTCCACCGGCCTCGGCCCGTTCAACACCTTCTACGCCGCCATCAACCTGTACTCCGGCGCGAACGCCGATGATCTCGAGGAACCCCGCCTGAGCACCGACGTGGGCGGGATAGCCTATGTGCTCAGCCCTTCCAATCTGAAATCCACCCTGTCCGGAACAACCTTCACAGGTTCGCTCTACAACATCATGCTGGTCATCCCCACCGTCTATTGGGTGGCGGATGCCAACCACCTGTACATCTCCAACAGGGACATCGGCGGTACCGCCCTGGGGGCGTACACCGTCCCCGCCGGGATGAAGGCGTACGCCCATACTTTCGATGATCTGGCACAATTCACCAATGCCCCCTTCCCGTACATCGCAATAGGCGTCTACGAGGCCTCCACCATCAACATCGACGGCAAGGCCGCCATGGTTTCGCAGTCCGGCAAGGCGCAGGTCTACGGGAAGAACAATGCCCTGAAGGGATATGCGGACAACACCCCCTCCGGCCCGAATGCGGATTACCAGATGATGAACTTCTACCAATGGACCCTGTCCAAGATCATGACCTACACCGTGACGGGATCCAAGAACGTCCAGGCGATGGTCGGCCACGGCCCGGTTTCATTGAAGGCGATGCCAGAAACCGGCCGCTCGGACGGCGCCGGATGGGTGGGAACCGGCGATGACTACTCCAAGGTCTTCCTGGAGAACATGTGGGGAGGCACCATGGAGATGATCGGCGATGCCTACATGAACAGGGTGAATCTCAGGGTGGGCAACAACCTAGGCGGATCCCAGATGACTATCAATGAGAAATGGATAGGGGGCATATACTCCTCGAATCAGGGGCGCGTAACAAAGACGAATACGGCCTCGGAATATTGGGATCTCCCCAAGAATGCGGACGGCGACATCAGCGGGCATGCATCGTACGGAACGGTGGATGAGACCAAGATCTCGGATATCATCGCATACAACAAGGATACCCACACCGTGATCCTCACCGGCGGATACTACAACGAAGGTTCGGCGGCCGGGCTCTCGCGCGTCAATGCGGGCAGTAACGCGAGCTTCAACACTAACGGAGGGGCGCGGCTGTCGTACGCCATGGCAGGATTCTCCGTCACCTACGATGCCGGCGAAGGATCGGGATCCGTGACGGACACCGGGAAATACCCCGCGGGCGTAGGGACGGTGCTGAAGTCCAAGGACGGCCTGGTGGCCCCGCCCGACAAAGCGTTCATAGGCTGGGAGCTGGACGGCACCATCTATCCGGAGGGCGCCGAGATCACCATGGGCACGGGAGGGCTGTATCTCACCGCCGCCTGGGATTATCCTTATACGGAGATAGTCTTCGATATGAACGGCGGGTCCGGAGACCCCATGGCCAACCAGATTATCGGCCCCGGCAAGAGCACGGCGCTGTCCAAATGCACATATTCCCGCGATGATTACACCTTCGCCGGCTGGTCGGTGACCCCGGCAGGGGATGCATTGTACACCGACGGCCAGAGGGCGGTGTTCGAGACCTCCTCGGTCGTGGTGAAGAGGCTATACGCGGTCTGGGAGGGATTCTACAACGTATCCTTCGATGCGGGCAAGGGTTCCCTGCCCGCCCCGGGATCCTTCGATATCGGCGCCGGAACGACGTTCTCCGTCCCGGAGTACTACGGGACCCTGAAGGACCACAGCTTCGGCGGATGGAACGACGGCTCCAGGACCGTCCAGCCCGGAGACATCTACAGGATGGGTCACGGGAATGTGGTGCTCTCCGCGGTCTGGATAGCCGACGAGGAGAGGGCGGAGTACCCGGAGGAGGATGAGGACGACATCTTCCGCCTGCTCGATAACGGCAGGATGGCCGGGTCGCAGAACGACCGCTCCATGCTGTGGATCGTCGTGGCCGCTTCCGCAGTGGCCGTGGCCGCCGCGGCGGTCATGGTGGTGGCTCTGCGCAAACCATGATTCGTCGGCCTCTACGCTGTACCAGCGGTAGCTGACCTACCTTAGAACTGCCTTAAATAATATAAGGGGAGACTGCCTAACCCCGACTATTTGTGGCTCTATGCCACCCCAGAGGCTAGCAAATGTACAGAATGGCAGTCGTCCCGGTCCGTAGCGGAATGGCGGGGGATCATTCCATCCTCTCCCAATCCGATGAACGCATGCTGGCAGGGCGCCCGATCCGCCAATCGTATGGCATCGGTCGCATCCTGCCGACCCCGATGGGGTGGTCGCAATGAGGGATGCCAGGAAAGCCAGGGCATTCGCGCTGGCCGCGGTGGCGTTCATGCTGCTGGTGGCCATCACGCCCTTCTCCGGCAGCAGCGATGCCGATGGCAACGCATCCGCCACCAGCGCCACGGCGATGATCCCGAAGGGCGACAACTACCTGTACGCGATATATACCGACATAGCGAACAATGTGGACGTCGTCGATGTCGAGGTCTGGAATGGGACCTCTTGGGTCAGCAGGATGAGGACGACCGACGGGACCACCGTCAGCCATGGGACGAACGCCACTGTCGTCAACGACTTCTGGAAATTCGACCCCGAGACCGGCCTCGGACCGTTCAATACGTTCTATGCCGCGATAAACCTGATGGACGACAATGCCAATTACGACAGGGATGACTCCGTCGAGAAGAGGCTGAATACGGATGCCGGAACCGTCGCATATCTCCTCAACCCGGACAACCTGAAGCAGACCCTGGCGGGCAACCAGTACTCCACATCCCTGTACAATGTGATGCTGATCATCCCGAAGGTGTTCTGGGGTTCGACCAGCATGTACACCGCCACGAAGGCCACGGGCACCCTCCTCGCGGCCAACATGGGTTACAATGTCCTCTATATGTCGAACGACCCGACGCAGTTCAAAGACGTCAAGCTGATAGGGCAGAAATCCAGTAGCGATACCAGGGACCCGGCCTTCCCCACCATGAAAGCCTATGCGCACTCCTACAGCAATGTCACGGGGGGCTCCACCACGGAGGCGATGTTCGATACCACCATGCCGTACCTGGGGCTCGGTGTCTACGAGGGATATGTGACCGGGAACACGGATGCGGTGGGGGCCAACATGTTGGTCTCCCAGCAGGGGAGGATCGCCACCGGAAATATGAGTGTGGACGCGTTCAATGCCACTGCCAACCGCGACCCTGCATCCGGAGACGGCGCATACCAGCTGTGGAACTTCTACGAATACACCCTGTACAAGGCGATGGCGTACACCGTCATAGGTTCAAAGAACGTCCAGCAGATAGTAGGAGCAGGATATACGAACGGCGGCGATTGGGATAAGAAGATCAATGCGCCCTGGACCGGGCAGACGGATTCCCTCAACCTGTACGGTCTGTCCTCTTCGCTGACAACTTACGATGGGAGAGTCTTCGTCGATACAACCGACGGAAAGAGCAAGATGGCCGGGAAGTTATTCCTCGAGAACTCGTGGGGAGGCATCTGGGACCTTATAGGCGATGCATACACCGAAGCTAGCCACCTGTACGCGGGCAATGCAAAGGGCGGGAAGAGTATTATCTCCGCCGATCCTAGACCGGACATCGGGGCCGTGTTTACAACAGATGCGTCAGGAGCCTGGGTCAAGAAGTTGGGAACGACGTTCACTGCGTGGGATGTTCCTGTCGTCAGCCAGACAGCTGATAATTCTGGATCGCTATCGGTCCCCGGAGATTCTGTTTGGATCAGGGGCACAACTGGTCCCGTCCGTATCGGTGGCAGCTGGAGCAACGGATCCATGTGCGGATTCTCATACATATGCTATAACGACCCCAACCCGAGACTGGATTTCACAGCCCCGAACGCCGGAGCCCGTCTCGCATACCTGATGGACGAGAGCGCGGTCTCGGTCCCCTCCGGTTACAACGTATCCTACGATGCCGGGGAGGGGTCCGGTTCCTTCGGCCTGACATACCTCGCCGACCGCGGGAACGTCATGTACCTCGCCCAGAACCAGTTCAAGGCCCCGGAGTCGAAGAAGTTCGCCGGCTGGCAGGCCAACGACACCGGGGAGCTGATCAACGCGGGCGCCGAGTACACGATCAACGGAACCGTCGTCTTCACCGCCATCTGGTCCGAGAACGTCCACACGGCTTCGATAAAATCGAACAATAATTTCGAGGGATACCGGATAAACGCCATGAAATACTCCACTCTGGACGGGCAGGCCATCGATTTCACCATCAAGGCCGCAGACGGATACATCATACCGGCTACAGGGCATACCATATCCGTGCCGGGAGCAGTCGATCTGGATGTCTCCGACGATGGAACGACACTACGCATCCACAAGAGCCCGCTGACGGACGATGTCACCATAACCCTGAAGGAAGCCACCAGCGGATACCGCGTCGCTTTCGATTCGAGCACCAAACCGTCCGATATCAAATACCAGATCGACGGGGGCTCGGTGGTCTCGGAGAGCACGACATCCATCAACACCGTCCTGTTCACCAAGGGAGCCCACATCATCAAGCTGACCTCGGCCAGCAGCACGAACGGCATGTACTACTCGCTGGACGACGTCTCGTACCAGCAGTACGTGGACGGCGGAATCGCCGTCACGGGTACGTCCAAGCTGTTCGTCAAACCTGCCCACGTGCTGAACTTCGACAAGAACAATTCCAGCGCCACCGGATCCATGGACCCGTATGCCGCCGTGGCCAAGGGCACCAAGCTCACCGTCCCCGAGAGCGGCTTCGCGCTTTCCGGCCAGACGTTCATCGGATGGGCCACATCATCCAGTGGAACCGTGGCGTACGCCCCGGGCTCATCCATCACCATGAACGGCGATACCACGCTGTTCGCCAAATGGGCCAGCGGGTACAGGAGCGTGACCCTCAACGCCAACTCGGGCACCTCCGGAGGGCACATCGACATCCATCCCGGCGACACCACGGTGCACAACTACAGCGCCGCAGCGAGGTCCGGCATGGCCATAATGGGATACACCGCAACTAAGGACGGCAATAACTATGTGCTGACCGCCGACGGCCAATTCTATCCGAGTTCGAATGTGTCGGGATGGACCAACGGCTCGAATTTTGTCAGCGGCAGTGGCAATACCCTGTACACCAAATGGGGTCACTCCATCACATACAACATGAAGGGTCACGGCGACCAGGTCGCCTCCGAGACCGTGGCCTCAGGCTCCAAATTCACAAAACCGAGTTCACCCACGGCCACAGGATACTGGTTCGCCGGATGGTACAAGAACAGCGCCTACACCGGCGACCAGTTCAACTTCGATACCGAGACCGCTTCCGCCAACGTGACCGTCTACGCGAAATGGAACCTCACCGATGTCCTGTCGAAGGCGCTGTTCGACCCCGTCGCCTCCTCCTACACGTACACCGGGGAGGCCATCAACCCCGTGAAGCTCAAGGCGTCCGAGGACTACGTCCTGGGCACCGACTACACGATAGCGTACACCCTCAAGAGCGGCGGCGCTCCCGCCTACACCCGCGATTCCGAGATCAGGGCCACGGTGACGGCGGTAGAGCACAGCCGCCTCTCCGGCGACCCGATAACCTTCGATTTCGTTATATCCGGGGCACCGCTGGCGCTGACGCCCAAGGATGTGTCGCTGTTCTACGGCGACAGCGTCCCGGACTGGTCTCACCCGACCTCGGAGGGCGTCTGGAAGGGCCTGACCATCGAGGGATGGGTCCATGGCGAATCGCTCTCCAACTATTCCACCAACGAGGGGGCCATAGCCGCCCACCTCGGCACATCGTACACCACGACCACCGGCGTGTCCGAATCCCCCGTGGCCATCACATGGACCGGGGACTCCAAGACGGCGGAGCAGAACAAGGCCGCCATCGAAGCGATACTCTCCAACTACACGGTCACGCTGAACGACGGGTCGATCTCCATCTCCAAGGCGACCAACTCGTATACAGGAGATCCCGTTGCGGCCACCGACCTGACGTACACGGGTAGCGATCTGAACCTGCTGACCACCCTCCCCGTGGCGAAATACGGCACCATACTGTACAGCATCGATGGCGGAGAGGCATCCTCCGATGCCCCCAAGATAGCCGGCGCCGGGACGCACGTCATCCAGTACACCGTGAAGGACACCGACGATTACACCGGCCTCAGCGCTTCCATAAATGTGTCGGTGGCCAAGGCCGCCGTGGGCTGGCCCGAGGTTATCGAAAAGCCCTTCAACGGAGCGGTGCAGACCGTCTATCCGACGGAATCGAGCCTCTACACCACGATCACCCCCGCCAACGGAACCACCGTCGACACATACAAGGCCACGCTGTCGTTGACCGACCCCTCCAACTACAGGTGGTCCAGCGATACCGATGGCACCAAGTCGGACCTCACCGGCGATCTCATGAAAATCACCAAGGCCAAGCCGACGGCCGTCGAAACCACATACTCCGTGGTCTACAGCGGCACCGTGAAGAAACCCGCCGCGACGGATATCGTCTACATCGGATTCAACGGATACAGGCCCGATCCCAGTACGGTGACCATCGACGGGAACAGCGTCAATGTGGGCGACGCGACGGCGAAGATAAAGATCACCGGAGATGAAAACTTCCAGGATGTCGCCGAAAGCGACAACCTGACCGTCACATACAAGATCACGAAAGCCGACGCCAGGTGGACCAAGGCCCCCGCATTCGCCACCGGACTGGTCTATACCGGATCTACGCAGTACATCTATACCGTGGGCGAAGTCAACGGCGGAACCCCGACGTACACCGTCGAATACGCCCCGTACGTCGAATCGACCCCCAGGGGCGCCGATGGCAACTCGGGTCTGAATGCCGGAGTCTACACCGTGACGTACAGCATCGCGGCGGACGATAACTACAACGGCCTGGACGCCCAGAGCTCCAAGGTCACCATCGCCAAGGCCGCCACGTCCTTCTCAGTTTCCGGCAAAGCCAGCCTCGGGTACACCGGATCGGCGCAGGAGCTGGCCACGCTCACGAAGAACGGCACCGGATACGCAGTGCAGTACAGCGTGCTGACGAACCCGTCCTCCGAACCCACCATATGGAAGGAATGGACGGAAACGGACAAGCCCATGGGCAACGCGGCCGGGACGTACTACGTATGGTACAAGGTCGACGGCGGCAACAACTACGTGTCCGCCGCCCCCGCTTCGGTCACGACCACCATCGACGAGGGCGTGTGCACCATCAACGTGGTAGGGAGCGTCCTGACATACAACACCGAAGCGCAGACCCTGGCCACGGCTTCCGGCGTCAATGAGGGCGGCAAGGCATACTTCAGCGTGCTCACGGATCCCGAGGCAGAGCCCTCGTCCTGGACGGAATGGGCCGGGACCGACGCCCCCAAGGCGACGAATGCCGGAACGTACTACGTGTGGTACAAGGTTGACAGCACGGATACCAGCATAAAGAGCCTCGACCCGATGAAGACCGAGGTCACCATGGCGAAGGCCCAGGCCGCATGGACCACCGTGCCGGTGGCAAAGACCGGGCTCTCGTACACCGGTTCCGCACATCAGCTGTTCTCTAACACCCCCGCCGTCAGCGCGGGAACCGCCAAGTACGCTGTAGGTACCGGATCCTTCAGCGACAAGGCCCCGATAGCGATAAACGCGGACACCTACAAGGTGTACTACAAGATCGAGGGCAATGACAACTACCTCGGAGTCGATGCCCAGGAGACCACCGTGACCATCGCCAGGGCCACGGTGCTGTCCGTCTCCCTGGCGGATTACACCCCCACGTACACCGGCTCGGAGCTCAAGCCGAAGTTCGGGGACCTTGCGATCACCGTCCCCACGAACGTCGTCGGCCTGCCATCCTCCGACAAGGTCAAGTTCACCTACGGCGCAGATCTCATATCCGCGGGCACCCACACCGTCAAGGTCGCCATATCCGGCGATTCCAATTTCAACGACAGGACCTTCGATTCCGTCGCATATACCGTCCAGAAGGCGGCCTCCTCGTGGGTCAAGCACCCCGCGGCGGCCTCCGGACTGGTCTACACCGGTTCCCCGCTGAGCCTGGTCACCGCAGGAGAGGCCAGCGGCGGAACCGTCCAGTACAGCGTGAAGCAGGGGAGCTCCGCCGCCACCGATCCCTCCTCCATAGTGCCCACCGCCATCAACGCGGGTAAGTACTCCGTCACCTACAATCTCCTCGGGGACACCAACCACGAGGACCTGGCCGGGCTCACCCTCGAGGTGTCCATCGCCAAGGCCACCCCGGTCTTCACCATAGAGGCGGTGCAGTCGGTCTACGACGGCGACATCCACAAGCTGGTCTCCGTCACCGGGCCCACCGGCGGCTCCATCGAGTACAAGCTCGGTTCCATCGGCACCTATTCCTACGAGATACCCTTCGCGATCTCCGCCGGCACGTACACCGTCTACTACAAGGTGGACGAGACCGCCAACTACAGCAGCGTGCCCGAAGCCAGCATCTCCGTGACCATCGCCAAGGCCACCTCCACCGTATCGGTGACCGCGAACTACCTGACGTACGCCGTGGAGACCGAACAGGAGCTGGTGACCGCATCCGCCACCGGCGGTTCGATACAGTACAGCATGGATGCGACGGAGCCCAGGACCTGGTCCACCGAGATCCCGAAGAGGATCGATGCCGGAACATACACCGTCTACTACAAGGTGGTCGCCGCGGAGAACTACGAGTCCATAGGCGAGCAGAGCCTGGTCGTGACCATCGCCGCCGCCGTCCCGGATGTCACCGTGACCGGCAACACCCTGATGTACAGCGGATCCCCGCAGGTCCTCGTGGAGGGCGTGAACAGGAGCCCCGGAACCACCCTCCAGTACTCCCTGTCGCCCACCTCCGGATTCTCCGCATCCGCACCCAGCGGCACGGATGCCAAGACGTACACCGTGTACTACAAGGTGGTCGGCAACCCGAACTTCGAGTCCCTCGATGTCCAGAGCCTCACGGTCACCATCGCCAAGGCGCCCTCGACGGCTTCCGTGGCCCCCAAGACGCTCACGTACGCCGCAGCCGACCAGGTGCTGGTGGACCGCGATATCGTCGGCGGTACCGCTTACTACGCGGTCATGACCACTTCGGGCACCCCGTCCTCGTGGACCCAGTGGACCGCGGATTCGCAGCCCAGCGGCCAGGATGTCGGCACCTACTACGTGTGGTACAAGGTCGTCGGAGACGACAACCACCTGGATCTCGACCAGACCAGCGTCACGGTCCAGATCTCGAAGGCCGCACCCCAGTGGATCAGGGCCCCCCAGGCCGCTTCCGGCCTCGCCTACACCGGCGCGGATCAGAAGCTGATCGATGAGTCCGCCATCGCGGCCCCCGCCGTGACGGGTGGAACCATCCAGTACAGCGCCGACGGGACCAATTACAGCACCGAGATCCCGACCGGGAACATCGCCAAGACGTACACCGTGTACTACAAGGTGGTCGGCAATGGCAACTACCTCGACCTCGATGCGGTCAGCCTCAGCGTCACGATCTCGAAGGCCACCCCCGTGATAACCGTGGTCCAGGCCACCAACCTGGAGTACAAGGAGGAGGGCGGCGTGGCCGTGATGCAGACCCTGATAACCAGCCACTCCACGACCCCGACCGGAGCCTCCGTCGTCTTCCGCCTGGGGACCACCGGTGATTATGCGGCCGCGTATCCGCAGGCATCCGCCGCCGGTACGTACACCGTGTACTACAAGGTGGTCGGCAATGCCAACTTCAACACCACCTCCCCCGAGTCCATCTCCGTGACCATACAGACGATTGCGGCGACCATAACCCCGCCTACGGCGAAGACCGGCCTGAAGTTCACCGGTTCCCCGATGGAGCTCATAAACGTCGGCACATCCGAGGACGGATCGTTCACGTACTCCCTGGACCAGTTCGAGTACTCCGTAGCCGTCCCGAAGCTCGCGAATGCGGGTACGCACCCGGTCTACTGGAAGTTCACCGGCAACCCCGGTTTCAGCGACCAGACGGGCAGCGTGATGGTGACGATAGCGAAATCCAAGCCGACGATCACTGTGAACATCAGCGATGTGCCCCTCGGATCCCCCATCGAGCCGTCCGTCACCGGGAACATCGGCGGAGGAGAGGTCTCGTACCTGTACAAGCTGGCCTCCGCGGAGGAATACACGGCCGACGTCCCCACGGAGCTAGGGGACTACATGGTCAAGGCCGTGGTCCTGGCGACGTCGAACACCGAGGAGTCCTCGGCCGAGGCCGAGTTCTCCATCGTCCGCAACCTGCAGTACACCATAACCATGTCCGCCGGTGCGAACGGTACAGTGACATCCACGTCCGGCCAGCAGGGCGCCGATCCCAACATCAGGATAATCGATGCGACGCAGAACGCCGTGATCTCCATAATGGCCGCCGACGACTACATCGTCGATACGGTCACCGTGGACGGCGATACCGTAGAGGTGAGCGGAACGTACACGTTCGTGAACGTCAACGACAACCACACCATCTCCGCCACGTTCGTCTACTGCGAAGGTGCCAGCAGCCGCATCAACACCGACGGCAGCGTCACCGAGACCCGCACCGTCACCTCCGGCTCCCTCACGATCGGGGTCGAGAGGGTCTCGCATCCGAACAACCTGTCCGTCGCCACCGCGACTGTAGAGTCCGGCGGAGCGGATGTCGCCGTCAAGGAGACCTCGGTGGGAACCGGCGAGGAGAGGAGGGTCGTATGCATCACCACCATCACCGTCACCGGCGGATCTTCCCGCACGGTGACGTTCGACGGGGCCATCGAGACCGCCGAAGCGGCCGCCGATGCTCTCGGCAGGGCGGACATCGGAAACCTGCACGCGACGGTCGATGCCACCACCCCCTCCGGAACCTCGTCCTTGGATGTGACCATCGGCCTCGAAGCCATCGCTAATGCTTCGCTCACAGTCAAGGGCGATGTCGGGTCGCTCAACTTCGACAGCGACAGCGTCTCCGGCTTCGCGGCTTCCGGGGACTCGCTCAAGGTCTCCATCGGACCCGCGACCCTGGACAAGAAGCTCTCCGCAGCCTCCTACGGGATGCCTGTCTACGATGTGTCCGTCTACATCGGATCCACTGCAGTGACGGAATTCGACGGAACCGCCGCCCTGTCCCTGCCGTATGCCCTGTCGCCCGGCGAGGACGCCTCCAAGCTCGGCATTTGCCATCTGAGCGCCACCGGCCAGGTCTACTGGATCGGAGGGGAGTACAGCGACGGAATCGTGTCCGCATATCTGGAGCACCTGTCGTACTACTTCGTCTGGGACGGCGCCACGCAGCCCGACAAGCCCAAGCCCGTAGTCCAGGAAGACGATGATGATGACATCATCGACCTCATCAACCGCAACAGGCACTCCACGACCTCCTCCGGAAGGTCTCTGTCCCTGTACGTGGCCGTGGCCGCCGCTGCCGTGGCAGCCATCGCCGCCATGACCGCGGTCCTGGTATTCAGGAAGAACCGATCCCTCCGACCGGCCGGGCCGAGCCCGGCCGGATCAACCCCTTTACCGAAACCCATTCCTTCTGACTGCCCATCCCCGGCCGGTGGCTATTGTTTTAAGTATGATACCCCATAGGGGTATCTATGGAAATCCCCAAGGACCATCCCAGGTACAAATCGCTGATGACCAGGGAGCGCCTGGCCGAAATGGTGAAGAAGGGTCTGGTGACCCCCACCGGACTGATATCGCACGGAAGGGGCGAAGCCTACGACTACCTCATGGGCGAGAAGAGCTTGGAGCCCGCCCTCGAAGCGGAGCGCGTGGCCGCCGCCTACCTCCTGAGCGCCAGGAACCCCGTCGTATGCGTGAACGGCAACGCCGCCGCTCTGGACGCGGAGAACCTGATAAAGCTGGCCAAGACGGTCGGCGCCAAGATAGAGGTGAACCTGTTCCACAGGACCCCCGAGAGGATGGAGGGATTGATCTCCTATCTGGAATCCAAGGGCGCCGGCGAGGTCCTCGGCAGGGATCCCGAATGCAGGATACCCGGATTGAACCACGACCGTGCGCTGTGCACCCGCGAGGGGATCTTCGACTGCGATGTCATAGTGGTTCCCATAGAGGACGGCGACCGCGCCGAGGCGCTGGTCGGCATGGGTAAAGTGGTCATATCGATAGACCTGAACCCCTTGTCCAGGACCTCCAGGACCGCTACGGTTCCGATCTCCGATGAGATGACCAGGGCGCTGGAGAACATCATCCGCTTCGCGGATGAGATGCCCGCGGACGCCGCGGTAATATCAAAGATTAAAAATGAATATTCCAACACGGACAACCGTCGCAGGATGGTGGAGTGCATCTGCGAATCCCTCATGGCGGAATTCGAGAGAGGAGAGCGATTGATATGGATCTTCTGAAACAGGGTTCCCTGAGGCTGCACTGGGCGGAGACCCACATGCCGGTCCTCATGGACATAAGGAAACGCTTCATAGACGAGCAGCCCCTCGCCGGGCTGAAGGTGGGCATGGCCCTCCACACCGAGGCCAAAACGGGAATGCTGGCCGTCACCCTGGCGGATGCCGGCGCCAAGGTGCGCCTGGCAAGCTGCAACCCCCTTTCCACCGACGATTCCGTGGCCACCGCCCTGAGAGAGGAGTACGGCCTGGAGGTCTTCGCGAAGAAGTGGGAATCCTCCGATGAGTACTACGCCAACCTGAACGCGGTCATGGACATGGGCCCCGATTTCATCATCGACGACGGGGCGGACCTCATAGCCATGGCACACACCACCAGGAAGGAGAAGCTGTCAAACGTCAAAGCAGCCAACGAGGAGACCACCACCGGGGTCGTGAGGCTCAGGGCGATGGCCAACGACGGCGCGCTGAAGTTCCCCGTCCTGGATGTCAACGATGCAAAGATGAAGTTCCTCTTCGACAACCGCTACGGAACCGGCCAGTCCGCCTTCGACGGGTTCATGAACGCCACCAACCTGGTCATCGCCGGCAAGAGGCTGGTCGTGGCCGGATACGGATGGTGCGGAAAGGGCGTGGCCATGAGGGCCAAGGGCCTCGGGGCCGTCGTCATAGTGAGCGAGGTCGATCCGGTAAAAGCGCTGGAAGCCGCAATGGACGGATTCCAGGTCATGCCGATGATCGATGCGGTGAAGGTCGCCGACATCCTCATCACGGTCACCGGGTGCAAGGATATCATCACGGACGAGCACATCGCCGTCATGAAGGACGGCTGCGTCATGGGCAACGTGGGCCACTTCGACAACGAGATCAGCAAGCCCGCCCTGGAAGCGGCCTCCGCATCCATGGAGAGGGTCCGCGACTTCGTGGACGAGTACAGGATGAAGGACGGCAGGTCGCTCTACCTGATAGCCGAGGGCAGGCTCATGAACCTGGCCGCCGGCCAGGGGCACCCCGCCGAGATCATGGACATGAGCTTCTCCACGCAGGCTCTGGGCATCGTGCACATGACCCGCCACTACAAGGAGATGGAGAACAAGGTCTACAACGTCCCGTACGAGATCGACTCGGAGATCGCCGGGCTGAAGCTGAAGTCCATGGGCATCAGGATCGATTCGCTGACCCAGTCGCAGCAGAAGTACATCACCGGATGGGAGGAAGGGACCTGAAGCCGTTCCTGTCGGTCTACGGCCACGTGACCGTTGATCAGATACTGTCGGTGAGGAAATTCCCCCGGGACAACACCACCGAGGATGTGATGACGAAAGCCACCACCCTCGGCGGCACCGGCACCAACATCGCCGTCTCGGCTGCTAAGCTGGGATGCCCCACGGCGCTCTGCGCCTTCGTGGGGAACGACTTCCCCGCCCAGTACGAGGAGATGATGGCATCCTCCGGATTGATCATGGACGAGTTCGTCCATGTGGACAGATACGAGACTTCCACAGCTGTGGTCGTCAACGACCCGTCATTGACCCAGAAGGTCGTATTCTTCCAGGGCCCGCAGGGTTTCGCGGACGATCTGGGTATTGTCCTGGAATCCAATGCGAAGAAGTCGGAGCATGTCCATTTCTGCACCGGTCAGCCCTCCTACTACACCAGGATCATGGGCGACATCAGGGGCGGGCCGAAGCTGGCGCTGGACCCGGCCCAGGAGTCCCACAGGATATGGACCCCGGAGAACTTCTCCCCCGCGCTGGCACTTGCCGATACCCTTTTCTGTAACAACTTCGAGGCGGAATCCCTTGCGAAGTACGTCGGTGTATCCGACATCCTCGATGCGGATGTGGGGAACGTGGTATGCACCAGGGGCGCCGAGGGCAGCATCGCCCGCATAGGCGATGAGAGGATATCCATACCCGTGGTGAAGGCCGAGAAGGTGGTGGATGCCACCGGATGCGGCGATTCCTTCCGCGGAGGGTTCTACACCGCCCTCTACAAGGGATACGGCATCCCGGAGGCCCTCACCATAGCCGCCTCCGTCGCATCCTTCGTGGTGCAGGAGACCGGGGCGCTCACGAACATACCGTCCTGGGACGATGCGGTCGCCAGGGCGGAGCCCTACATCGCAGAGATATCATGACCCTCTTCGCCCTGACCGGCACGCCGGGATCCGGCAAGACCACTGTCGGGGCGGAGCTCCGCTCCCGCGGGTACGACGCCATCGACGGGAAGCAGTACATCATCGACCACGGGCTTCTGGGGGAGCTGGACGAGGAGAGGGACACCCACGAGGTGGACCTCGACGCGCTGAACGACTCGCTCCTGCCGCTGGCACTCGATGACGATATCCACATCTTCGAGAGCCACCTGTCCCATTTCCTGGACTGCAGGGGGATCATAGTCCTGCGCTGCGATCCGGATATCCTGGCTCAGAGGCTCGGTTCCAGGGGATACTCCGATGCCAAGGTCAGGGAGAACGTCCAATCCGAGATCCTCGATGTCATTCTATGCGAATCCATGGATACCGAGATCCCCGTGTACGAGATCGATTGCACGGGGAGATCGGTGGGCGAGGTTGCGGATTCCGTTGAAGCGATAATACGCGGGGAAGGCGACCGTTTCCCTCCCGGGAATACGGATTGGAGCCCCCGCATGGATAAATGGTTCCGATGTTCCAGATGACCATCGACCGGTGGATTCCCGGGGCGGTGCCCCGGGATCGGCCGAATCGGCGCTTACGGCATTCCCAGATGAAAATCGCGGATGTCAACACAGCGCAAGCGGCTATGGCGATGATGATCCACAGGTAGTTCGTTCCCTCGGGCTCCGTGCTAGGCAAGGGACCCCACGGATAATCATCGTCATCCTCGTCCAGAACGGACCCTCCATTCGACACGGTGATGCCGAGGCTGACGGATGCCGTCTTACCGTCCTGGGTATAGGTTATGGTGATGTTCTTCACCGACGACTTCAGGGCCTTTGTCAGCGGGGGGTCGAACGAGAACGCATCCGGATCGTCCTCGTAGGACACCGTATCCTGCGAACCGTCGGAGTAATGGCGGATGATCACCAGGCCCGACGGGTCGAAGGTCTCGCCCTCCTTGTATTTGATATCCGGGAGCGTTTCCAGCTCTATGCCTATCAGCTGCTTGACGCTGACCACTATGTCCAGATCCGTGCTCAATCCGTTGTAGGAGATCCTCACCGAATCATCTGTGGTAACGAGCCGCTGGATCAGCAGGGGATCGAAGGAGAATGCAGACTCATGGCCCGCATATGGTA
>CAMMYR010000004.1 GCA_946528255.1 uncultured Methanomicrobiales archaeon
CCCTGTCCACGGTATACCCGTTGAAATCCAGGAAGGTGACCTTCCCCTTGGGGTCCACCAGCTTGATGCCTACGGTGTCGAGGCAGCGAAGCTTCTGGGGGATGTCGAAGATCTCGTCCATATCCGCGAGGTTGGGGAACATGCCGAGTATCTCATCGTCGCCTGGCATGAACTCCCCGCATCTGACAGGCACGCCCACGGTGGGGCGGCGCTCGATTATCATAACGCTGGCGCCCTTCTCAGCGGCGAATCTGGCGGCGGTGCTGCCGGCCGGGCCGGAGCCCACTACGAGGATATCGACCTCGTCCATCGGCATCACCTGTCGCGGCCGACGACATAGTCGGCCAGGTCGATCATGGCGTCCTTGTACTTTGAATCGGGGATGCCCGAGAGCGAGTCCTTGGCCTTCGCGGCGAAGAATGCGGCGCGCTCCAGGCAGCGGTCGACGGAGTCGGTCTTCAGGATCAGTCCGAGGGCCTCGGTGACGTCCTCGTCGGCCACCTCCGTCTTCTCAAAAAGCTCCTTGATGCGGGGGCCGAGGTCCTTGTCCTCCATCGCGTAGATTACAGGCAATGTGGGCTTCCCCTCGAGCCAATCGGTTCCCACCGATTTCCCGGTGTTGTCGGGGTCGCCCTTCACATCCAGGGTGTCATCGACAATCTGGAATGCCAGACCTAGGTTCTCGGCGTAGTCGCCGATGGCATCCAGCACCTCCATGTCGGCGCCTGTGATGACAGCGCCGGATTTCGCCGCCGCTTCGAACAGCTTCGCGGTCTTTCCCTCGATGATCTCGAGATAGTCGCTCTCCTTCACATCCGAGGAGTGCTCGAAGTCCTTCTGGACGAACTCCCCGGATCCCATGAATGCGGATGCCTCCACCACATAATCGACTATGTGGGGTGCGACCTCCGATAGCAAGCGGAATCCCATGGCGAACATGTAGTCGCCTGTGATGATGGCTTTGCTGACGGTGTACTCCTTGTGGAGGGTCTTCCTGCCGCGCCTGAGCTCTCCCTGGTCGTTGATGTCGTCGTGTATCAGCGTGGCGCTGTGGACGATCTCGAACGCCGCCCCGATCCTCTCCGGGACCGATGCATCCCCGCCGTTGCAGGCGTGGAAAGCCAGAAGGCATATGGCGGGTCTGAGGCGCTTGCCGCCTGAGCATGTCACATAAAGGCACATCTCCGTGAGCTCGGGGCTCCTGGACTGGAGATTGTCCTTTATGACCTCCTCTACGGAGGCCAGCTCCCCAGCGATGCAATCGTGCCATGGCTCGGCCATAGCAGGCAATAAGAACGTGCGATATAAAAGCGTTAGTAGAATGGCTGGACCCAGCCGGGCGGATGCCCGACTGGGTAAGTGGTTTCGTGGAATGGTTTACGGGAGGAGCGCGGCCGCGGCCGACTCGCAGAATCCGTAGATCAGGTCGGGGTAGACTCCCAGCACGATCACGAAGATCAGGCAGATCACGATTCCGGCCATGAACGGCTTGGGGATCTTGATCTTCTCCTCGGTGGTTCCCTTCTCCACATACATGGCCTTGACGACCCTTGCATAGTAGTACAGGGAGATCGCGGAGTTCAGGATCGCGATGAAGGCGAGCCAGACCCACTCGTACATCACGCCGTCCGGACTGCCGATGGCACCGGAGAACAGGAAGAACTTGGAGGTAAATCCTGCGAGCGGCGGGATACCCGCGAGCGAGAACAGGAACAGCATCATCGCTGCGGCCAGGAAGGGGCTCCTCTTGGCCAGTCCCTTGTAATCACCGATCTTCTCGCCGACACCGACGCAGATCAGCGCGCCGACGATGAGGAAGGCTCCTCCCTTCATGAACACGTGGGTGAACATGTGGAAGATACCCGCGGACAGGGCGTACTCGGACATGACCGCCATCACGATCAGGATGTATCCCGCCTGGGCGATCGAGGAGTATGCCAGCATCCTCTTCATGTTGGTCTGCGCGATTGCGACGACGTTTCCGACGGTCATGGTGACCGCAGCGATTATGGCGAACAGGTACTGCATCTCGGGGCCGGCGATCTTGCTGCAGACGGTTCCTGCGACGAAGATGCACAGGAAGATCTGGAAGAAGACGCTCAGACCCATCTTCTTGGATCCCGTTGCCAGGAACATGGAGACAGGCGTGGCGGCTCCCTCGTACACGTCGGGGGCCCACATGTGGAAGGGTACTGCAGCGATCTTGAATCCGTAACCGGCGACCATGCACACCATCGCGATGGCGAAGGGCACGGTGATGCCATCGATCTGGACGCTGTTGGCGATCTCGCTGATATCCGTGGATCCGGCGAGTCCGTAGAGCATCGAGATACCGTAGATGGTCAGAGCGGTGGACATTCCACCGATGATGACGTACTTGACGGCGGCCTCGGCTGCCCTGCCATCGTTCCTCTTCATGGAGACGAGGGCGTAGGACGAGATACTCGTCAGCTCGACTCCGACGAAGATCATGATCAGGTCGCTGGAACCGACCACGAACATCATACCGGTGGTTGCGCCCAGGATGAGGGCGTAGAACGCGCCGGTGTGGAGCCTGGTGGTCTCGGTGCTGCTGTTGGAGACCAGGACGGCCAGGAACAGCACGATCTGGAACAGCAGAGTCATCAGACCCGCGTAGTCGTCGTATGTGTATACGCCGAGGGTCTCGTACTCGGTGCCGTCCATCAGCATGACCATGTTGATGACGAGCGAGACGACCACGATGGCCAGAGTGACGGCCCAGGTGGCTGTGTGCTTCTTTCCGAGGAGGTGGACACCGGGTATGATCAGCGCACCGATCATGAGGATGATCATGGGCGCGATAGCGGTGTAGTCTCCGAATATTGAGGACATATCGAACATCAGAACACCCCCATGAGGACGCTGGTGTAGTCGCCTATGTACTGCAGGGCGAGGTCGGGCCAGACTCCGAAGAGTGCGATGAGGCCCACGAGGACCGCCATGGCGATTCCCTCGGTCTTGCTGACGTCGTGTACGTGCTCGACCAGATCCGCCTTCTCAGGCCCGAACAGGACCCTCTGCATGGCCCACAGGTAGTAACCCGCGGTGAGCATGAGGTTCAGCAGGCAGAAGACGATCAGCCACAGCATGCCCTCGGACTGAATGAATTCGTAGAACGCGAATATCAGCGGGAACTCTCCCCAGAATCCTACGAGTCCGGGCAGTCCCAGCGAGGCCATGAAGCCGATCATCATGAAGGTGGCGTAGATGGGCACCTTGCCGGCCATTCCGCCGAGCAGGGGTATCTCTCTGGTTCCGAAGTTGTGTCCGGCCATTCCGGCGACCATGAACAGGACTCCGGTGATGAGGCCGTGCGCGAACATCTGGAAGATGGCGAACATGATTCCGGCCTCGGACAGGCATCCGATACCGAGCATGACCATACCCATGTGGCTGATGGACGAGAATGCGACCATCTTCTTGAGGTCGGACTGCGCGATGCAACCGTAGGCACCGTAGATCATGGACAGGATGGCGATGGCGATGATCACCCACTGCCAGTACTCGGCACCCTCGGGGAGGGCCTCGAGACAGACACGGATGATACCGTAGGATCCCATCTTCAGCATGACACCGGCCAGGAGGACGGATCCTCCGGTGGGGGCCTCGGTGTGCGCGTCGGGCAGCCATGTGTGGAAGGGCACTGCGGGCATCTTGACCATGAACCCGAAGAACAGCAGAGCGAATACCAGGATCTGGAACGACTCCGATGCCAGGGGCATGACCGAGTTGATGTGCGCGAAGGAGAAGTCCATCACTCCCGTCATGGACAGGGCCTCGAAGCCCATGGCGAAGATACCGATGAGCATGACGAGGGACGCCACGTGGGTGTAGATGAAGAACTTGATCGCTGCGTAGTGCCTGCGGGGTCCTCCGTACCAGGAGATCATGAAGTACATGGGTATGAGCGTCAGCTCCCACATCACGTAGAACAGGAAGTAGTCCGACGCGAGGTATACGCCCATGAGTCCGACCTCCATGGCCAGGACCAGCGCGTGGAAGTAGTTGGGCCTGTCCTTCTCCGCTGCGGAGAAGATGACCACCAGCAGGGACAGCAGCGCCGTCAGGAAGACCATCAGGATGCTGAGTCCGTCGACTTCGAGTGCGAAGTTGATCGTCAGGGTGTCCGTCTGGATCCAGGTGAACGACATCGAGAGATCCTCGAAGTCGCCGAGGATCATGACATACAGGGCGATCACGAGCGTTACCGCTGTGAAGGCCATGGCCACGTACTTCGCGAATTTCTGCCTCTCCCCTCCCATGAAGAGGGTGGCTATGGTTCCGATCAGGGGTATGATCAGGAGCAGAGCGAGAATAGAGAATTCCATTTCAGTAGCCTCCCATGATCATTGCGATGACTATGAACAGCACGGAGAGCACGGAAACGCCCAGCAGAACCACTGAAGAGTAGCTCTGGACGTGTCCGGTCTGAGCCTTGCTCAGCACGTCTCCTCCTCCGACGACGGAGCTGGAGAGCGCGTTGACCGTTCCATCCACGATCTGCCTGTCGATGTAGTTGATTCCCTTGGCGACTCCCGCTCCGAGCTTCCAGGATATCTGGTTGTACAGGTCGGGGAACCACCATCTCTTGGTGAGAGCCTTGTAGAGCGCCATCTCCCCGTTCTTGTTGAACTTGCCGGGGTTGATGGCGGGCTCTCCGTTGGCATTGACCTTCGCGTACATCATGTACGCGATTCCGATACCGGCGAGGGCCAGCACGATGGTGAGCCAGGTGTACGGGTTGGTGAACAGCTCGGTGAAGTATTCGAATCCCTCGGTGTGACCGCCTCCCACGATGTTGGTGAAGGGGTCGAAGGACAGGATACCGTCGAGTCCGACCAGGGCGAGGAATCCGCTTCCGACCGCGAAGATGCTCAGGATTACGAGCGGCATGGTCATGGACTTGGGGGACTCCCCGTGGATGTGCTCCCATCTCTTCTCGCCCATGAAGGTCATGAACCACATGCGGAACATGTAGAACGCCGTCATGAAGGCGGTGATGACCGCGAGCAGCCAGAGGACGGTGAACCAGACGGTTCCGTCGTCTCCGGCTTCCATGGCGATCTCGAGGACCAGGTCCTTGGACCAGAATCCGCTGAAGAGCGGGAATCCGGCGATGGACAGGGATCCCAGGAGCATCGTGATCGAAGTTATGGGCATGGCTTTGCGCAGTCCTCCCATGACCCTCATATCCTCGGAGCCCACAGAGTGGATGACTGATCCGGAGCACATGAAGAGCAGGGCCTTGAAGAACGCGTGGTTCACCATGTGGAAGCATCCAGCGAAGAATCCTGCGGTTCCCGCGGCGACGAGCGCCGGCTCGCCGGTCTCCATTCCGAGAGCGACGAGGTATCCGCCGGCTCCGAGGGCCAGGATCATGTATCCGAGCTGGGAGATGGTGGAGTAGGCCAGGACCTTCTTGATGTTCATGTTGTTCAGCGCCATGGTTGCGGCGATGAATGCGGTGACTCCTCCGATGATACCGACGAAGAGCATGACGTCGGAGTTCTGGACGAACAGGGGCCAGGCCCTGGCGACGAGATAGACTCCGGCCTTGACCATGGTCGCGGCGTGGATCAAAGAGGAGACGGTTGTGGGACCGGCCATCGCATCGGGCAGCCAGTCGTGCAGGGGGAACTGAGCGCTCTTACCGATGACTCCACCGAAGACGAGGAGCATGGCGAGCATCAGGTTGTTGCTGTCGACGGCGTCGATGTTGGCGGGGTCGAACAGGGTGGCATAGTCCAGGCTGTGGAACTCTCCCAGCAGGATGAACAGACCGGCCATGAGGCACACGTCTCCCATACGGGTGACGAGGAAAGCCTTCTTGGCCGCGGATGCGGCGTTGGAGGAGGCTGCGTCGCCCTCGGGGTGCCTGAAGGACCAGAATCCGATCAGCAGGTAGGAGCACAGTCCCATGACCTCCCAGAAGATGAACATCTCCAGGAAGTTGCTGGACACGATGAGTCCGAGCATTCCGGTCAGGAACAGCGAGACCTCGGCGTAATACCTGTTCTGCCTCTTGCCCTGGTCTCCCATGTACCCGATGGAGTAGATGAAGATCAGGGTCGAGATGAACGACGAGAACAGCATCATCACGCAGGTGAGGCCGTCCACGTAGTATCCGAGGTTGATCACGAAGTCCGTGTTGCCGGGGATGACGAACCATTCGATGCTCTGAGAGACCGCATCGGGATAGTCGTCGCCGGTGAGGTACTCGTAGGATATGAGCGCGGCTATGATGAAAGACGCGAGGGCACCTGCGATGGCGATGTATCCGCCGTTCTGCGGGGTCTTCTTTCCGATGGCCCCGATCAGCAGGAAGCAGGCCATGGGGAGCAGGGGCACGAGCCATGTGTACTCTATGAACATCTTACCACCTCATGGTCTGGAGCTGCTTATCGTCGAGCTCCGTCGTCTTTCTTACCTTGTACGCGTTGAGCAGGATAGCGATTCCCACTGCGACCTCAGCGGCCGCGACGGAGATCGTCATGACTACGAATGCCTGTCCCATGGCGTCGCCGTTGAATGCTCCGAACGCGACGAAGTTGATGTTCGCGGCGTTGAGCATCAGCTCGATGCACATCAGGACGAGGATGGCGTTGCTCTTGGTCAGCGCGCCGTAGGCGCCGATCACGAAGAGGATGCCTCCGAGGAGCAGGAAGAACTCTATCGGGATCATTCCATCTCCTCCCTGGCGATTACCACTCCGCCCACCATGGCACCGAACATCAGCAGGGCCAGGGGCAGGAGGATGAGCCCGTACTTCTCGAAGATGATGTAGCTCAGGCTGTCCTCTTTGAGCTTGTCTCCTTCCCAGATGTCGGTGTCCGAATCGTCGGACGGGAACACGGGGACCGGCTCGGGGGTGTCGCTCTCTGTGTAGTCGGACCAGTCGGTGCCGAAGACGCCGACGGCGATGACCACGAGCAGCAGGGCTGAAACGCCCAGGCCTATGACGGCCTTCTTACTCATCGGAGTCGCCTCCTTTCATGATATACCTTCTAGTCAACATTATACTGAATGCGAACAGGATGGTGATGGCTCCAACGTAGACGAGGATCTGCACCACTCCTATGAATTCGGCCTCCAGGAAGAAGTACACGAATCCCACGCAGAGGAACACCAGAGCGAGGTAGAACGCACTGTGCACGACCTCTTTGTCCGTGACGACGTAGATCGCGGCCAGGACCATGATCACAGCCAGGACGAGGAACGCCACCAGATCGAGGTTGTCGAGCAGGTAGAATGCGAACTCCTTGAGGATTCCCCAGATGTCGCCGATGAAATCGGTTATGACTCCCATCAGAGCACCTCCTTGAGCTCAAGGGCATCCTTGGGGCAGTCGATGATACAGTTGCTGCACCCGATGCATTTTGCGTTGTCGAATTCGGGGCGGACGATGGGCTTGCCCTTGTCGTTGACCCCTTTCTCGACCATTGTAACAGCTCCGACGGGGCAGACCTTGGCGCACTTCCTGCAACCGATGCACTTGCTGTCGGTCAGCTCGGGCTTGTCGAGGTCGGCGTAGAGCACGCGCCTGTCGGAGTTTCCATTCTCTATATCGGAGGGCAGCGTGAGCTCCAGGTGGACCTCCATTCCCTCCGTGGTACCCTCGTAGTTGAGCCTCCTGGGTCCGTACAGCAGGTCGTACCTGGTGTACTCGGCCAGCTCGTATTCGGGGGTGACGGTCATGGCGTCGACGGGGCAGTACTCCGCACAGTATCCGCACATGGCGCACCTTCCGACGTTGACCTGGGGCCTCATGACCTTGTTACCCGCGTCGTCGTCGACCTCGATGAGCTTGATGCAGGCGGTGGGGCACATGCGCACGCACATTCCGCATCCGACGCACTTGTCGAAGACGAGTCCGGGGCGGCCGCGGTAGTTGTCCGGGATCCACTCCTTCTCGTAGGGGTACAGGATGGTCATCGATCTGTGGGTGACGGTCTTTCCGAACAGCTTGAAGACGGTCCAGACGGGCTTCATGATCCACAGGCTCTTGGCCAGGTTCTTGGGGTATTTGTCCAGATATTTGATTGTCATCAGATCAGACCTCCAGTCTTCAGCAGGATGACGATCGCCAGGTTGATCACGGACAGGGGCATGAATACCTTCCATCCGATGTTCAGGATCTGGTCGGTCCTGACACGAGCCATGGCGGCCCTCAGCAGTACCATGAGGAAGAACACGAAGTACGCCTTGAGCAGGAACACGATCTCGGGTATGGGTCCGTCTCCGATGAACGGGAGGGTCCATCCGCCGAGGTACAGGATGACGATCATGCCGCATGCGACGGTACCCCTGAGGTAGTCTCCGAGCATGATGAGTCCCCATTTCATTCCGGCGTACTCAGTCTGCCATCCTTCGACCAGCTCGGCCTCCGCCTCCGCGATATCGAAGGGAACACGCTCCGCCTCCGCAGTTGCGCAGAAGAAGAAGACGATGAATCCCAGGATCTGGGGGATGAAGAACCAGAGGTTGTCGTTCTGATAGTAGACGATGTCTCCGATGTTGAAGCTCCCCGCGGCGAGCGCGACGGTACAGATGAGGATGAGCATGGGGACCTCGTACGAGATCATCAGCTCGGCGGCCCTCATTCCACCGATAAGGGAGTACTTGTTGTTCTGGGCCCATCCGGACACGAGGATCAGGAACGGGGCCAGGGCGAAGAACGCCATCACGATGAGCAGACCGGTCTGGTAGTCCACGACGTACCACCTGGAGGACAGGGGGATCATGCACGCGACCAGCACGGAGAGTCCGACGATGAGCGAGACGCACCACATGTACGTCATCTTGTCGACTTTCTTCGGGATGGTGTTCTCTTTCATGAAGGTCTTGAGACCGTCGGCGACGCACTGAAGGAATCCCTTCAGACCGATCATGGTTCCGCGTCTGTCCATCATCCTACCGAGGAGCTTACGTTCCTCCCATAGGACGATCAGACAAGAGACGAATGCCACGATGAAGATCAGGAGCATGAACAGGAGCAGTGCCATGATGGCGCTGACCTCGTCGCACATCAGCCACTCGGAGATCCCGTTTCCGGGGAAGAGGAGGTTGATGAGCCACGCGATGGTTCCGCCGATGATCTCGTGGAGCTTGAAACCGATGTCGTAGGCCAGGTTGTACGTATCGAAGGGATAGTACGGGCTGTCCATGGGGTCCTTGAAGAAGTCTATCCAGTCGAGAATGCTGCTGTAAGCCATCTTCATCACCTGTCGGTCTCTCCCAGGCACATGTCGATCTGGGCGAGGATGGCCGGAACATCGGCGATCCTGCAGCCGAGGCACATTGCCTTGGATGTGGATACGTTCGTAAAGATCGGGCTGCGGACCTTGAGCCTGTAGGGCTTGTCGGATCCGTCGGCTACGAGGTACATGAGGGACTCTCCGCGGGGATCCTCCATCCTCATGAACGCGGTGCCGGCGGGGACCTTCGAGGGGACCTTGAGCCTGTACGGGGCGTTCTTTCCGAGGGCGTTGATCTTCTGCACGGCCTGCCTGATGATCTCGCAGGACTGGAACATCTCCTCTATACGGATCATGTATCTGGCATATGAGTCTCCCTCCGTCAGGACGGGGACCTCGAAATCGATCTTGTCGTAGTTGTCGTAGGGGTCGTCGCGGCGGATATCGAAGTCCACTCCGCAGCCCCTCATGGCGGGTCCGGTGAGACCCATGTTGGCGCACTGCTCGCGGGTGAGGTAGCTGATGCCCTTCATCCTGGAGACGAAGATGGACGAGTCATCGACCAGAGCGATGATGTCCCAGAGCGCCTTCTCGAACCTGTCGACGGTCCTTATGATGTCCCTGTCGAACAGCTCGGTGGTGTCGTTCCTGACTCCTCCGATACGGGGGTAGTTGGTGGTCATCCTGGCTCCGCAGAGCTTGACGTTGAGGTCGAGGAAGAACTCCCTCTCCCTCATGCACCAGAGGAACACGGTCAGGTTACCCATGTCGGTACCGACGGCGGCGAGCCACATCAGGTGGGACTGGATCCTGCACACCTCATCGGCGACGATCCTGATGTACTTGGCCTTATCCGGGATGTCGATGCCCAGGGCCTTCTCCACCGTCATGCAGTAGAGGTGGGTGTAGGTCATGGACGCGGCGTAGCAGAGACGGTCGGCCATGGGGATGATCTTGGGGTAGGTCCTGTTCTCGGTCTCCTTCTCCCATCCGCGGTGAAGGTATCCGACTATGGGCTCGGCATCCGTGACGAACTCTCCGTCCAGCTGGACCTTCAGAGTCCAGAGTCCGTGGGAGAACGGGTGCTGGGGTCCCATGATGACCCACATCTTGTCGGTTTCCATCTTCTCTTCCATTTCTTTAACGGGTACGATGGAGTCGGTCATTCACTCCCACCCCCTGAGCTTGTATGATTTCCTGAAGGGGAAGAACTCGTACGTCTTGGGCGTGAGCAGCCTCTCGAGCTTCGGGTGGTTGTCGAAGACGATACCGAAGAGCTCCCAGGTCTCCCTCTCATGCCAGTTGGCGCCCTCCCAGATGGGGGTGACGGACTGGATGTGGGGGTCCTCGGACGGGACGTCCGCGGACAGCTCGATCATGACGCCGGTGTAGTAGTTCGTAAGGTGGTAGACAACGGTCAGGTGGTCGATGTAGTCGACCCCGATGACGGTGGAGCAGTGCTCGAACGTCAGGTTGTCGTGGATGAACTGGCACACCTTGAAGTTGTTCTCCGCGGGGACCTTTGCGTAAACCCTGCGCTCCTCGGTCCTGGTGACCTCCACGCAGGGGCAGCTCTCCTTGAGCGCCGCGACGATCTCGTCGACGGTGGGCTTCTGCATAACTTCAGCCATGCTCAGTCCTCCATGGTGACTCCTCTCCTGAAGTAGCTCTCGATCTTCTTCTGGAGGAGCATGAATCCGTCGATCATAGCGTCGGGGCGGGCGGGGCAGCCGGGGATGTAGATATCCACGGGCACGATCTGGTCGAGTCCCTGCACGATGTTGTAGGAATCGTACCAGGGTCCGCCGGAGATGGCGCACTCTCCCATCGCCACGACCCACTTGGGGTTGGGGATCTGTTCGTAGAGACGCCTGAGGTCGGGGCGGATCTTCTTGGAGATCCATCCGTTGACCAGCAGGATATCAGTCTGCCTGGGCGAAGAACGGTAGATCATTCCGTAACGCTCTGCATCGTACCTGGGCGCGGAGGCCGCGGCCATCTCCAGAGCGCAGCATGCGAGACCCCAGTGCAGCGGGTGCATGGAGTTCTTCATACCCCAGGCCCAGATGGGTCCGGTGAGAGCATCTATCGTTTTCTTCATTCCGGAGCTGAGGAGGTCGTTGATCATGGCGTCGGACCATGTCATGAACTCGTCAGCACTCATTGCAACTGCATGGGGGTAGAGGCTCATATCCATACGTGTTCCTCCTTTTTCAGAGCGTATGCGACACCGAGAATCAGAATACCGAAGAACAGAATCATCATGAAGAGGGCCTCGGGGGAAAGTCCCGAAAATGCGACAACCCACAGCATGAGGAACGTCGCGACCAGGTCAAATACCACGAATATCAGCGCGAAGGCATAATATTGGAACCTGAACTGGACGTGCGCGTCTCCGATTGGTTCTGAACCGCACTCGTAAGTGGATTCCATCCACTGAGTGGGTTTCTCAGGTCTCAGAAACCTCGACACGAACCATGCCAAAGGCGCAAACGAGAACGCGATAACGCTCACGAACGCCAGTGGCAAATAGACCGCGATCAGTGACATAGTTGCCGACCATGTTCTGTAAGTACATAAAGGTTCCACCCTTTAATTATTATAAACATCAAAGAGTACGGCCCTCTGGTCCCCTCCATTCATCCAATCCGGGGACATGATTATCTACACCGTAGGAGATTCGAAACCATGGCCTCGATTGGATTCATCGGAGCAGGAAAGATGGCTGAGGCCCTCATCGGCGGCCTCCTCGCCAAGAACGTTTTCCCGGCATCGGAGATCGTAGCATGCGCTCCGTCCGAGGCGACCCGCGGCAGGATCGCATCGGAGTACGGTATCAGGATGTACGCCAAAGCCTCCGAGATGGTCCCCGAATGCGGCATCGTGGTCATCGCGGTGAAGCCCAAGCACGTGCCCGGCCTCTTCGAGGACGAAGGAGTCGTAATCGGCAAGGGCAAGACGGTCATCAGCATCGTCGCCGGTCTGACGATCGCTAAGCTGAAATCGTATGTGCCAGACGCCGATATCGTCAGGGTCATGCCCAACCACTGCTGCATGGTCCTCGAGGGCGCCATGGGATACACCTGCGGCCCCACGGTGGATGCCGGATCCAAGAAGATGATCGCCGAGATCCTCGGCGCGGTCGGAGTTGCCGTGGAGATCCCCGAGACCCAGATGGACGCCATCACCGGGATCGCCGGGAGCTCGCCCGCCTTCATGTACATGGTGATAGACGCCATGGCCGATGCGGGCGTCCTTAACGGGCTCACCAGGGACGATTCCATAAGGCTCGCGGCCCAGTCCATGCTCGGAGCGGCCAAGATGGTCCTCGAGACCGGGAAGCACCCCGACATCCTCAAGGACGAGGTCTGCTCCCCCGGAGGCACCACCATCGAGGGGGTCCGCACCCTTGAGGATCTGGGACTCCGTTCGGCTATAATCTCCGCGGTGGATTCCACCATCGAGAAATCGAGGCAGATGTCCCGTCAGCGATGGAACATCGACCTGACCAGGCCCAGGGCGACCCTGGGTCCGTCTGCGTATATGGAGCGGGCCTTCCAATCCAGATCCTTCTTGTTGGCGATGGTGGAGTTCATCATCTTCATGCCGTCCTCCTTCGTCGCCCACAGCTGGACCTCGCGTTCCTCCGCATCCTGGATCTTCATGATCCCGTCGACCCTGTGCATGAGCTCCCTGGCGAACTCAGTGCGGCGGCAGCGGTCCTCGAAGAGCTCGTCGTCGATCCTGCCGGCCTGATGCTCCATGGTCGCCAATTCTATCGCCGCATCGTAGGAGACCTCCGCGATATCGTCCCTGGTGAGCCATTCGGTCTCGTACGACAGGACATGCTTCCATGATGGATTGTCCAGGAGGAGCCTGTGATCCTCCAATGTCCTGGCCCTTAAGCGGTAGCCCCACTTCTCCGGCTCCTCGAACACCCTGCTGCCGGGATCGACGAAGGGGGCGAAGGGGGCGTTGTAGATGAACAGCCCATCGTCTTTCCCGACCAGGGACCAGAGCCTCCTGGATGCCCTGACGCTGTCCATGGCGGATTCCCAGTCCTGGAAGGGCAGGCCGTTCATGTAGAACAGGTCGAACCTCTCGCAGCCGTTGGAGAATGCGGATGTGATGGATTTCTCGATGGCCTCGTTGCTGTAGCCCTTCCCCAGGGCGTGGCGGACCTTCTCATCGTGGGAATCAGGGGAGAACTCTATGCTGTAGCCGCCCTCGAAGGCCTTGTCCACCTTGCTGAAGTACTCCGGCGTGCCGCCGTTGAACAGCTCGATGACCACGTGGTTCCTGATCTTCCTCTCGCGGCACTCGCGGAGGAACGTTTCAGCGTAAGCGGAGCCGTGCTGCCTCAGGTCCCCGACGATGAAGACCGGTGCGCTGAGGTAGTTCTGGATCCTCTCCAGGTCCTCGGCCAGCTTCTCCGGGCTGCGGAACGCG
>CAMMYR010000005.1 GCA_946528255.1 uncultured Methanomicrobiales archaeon
CCGCCGATGTCGACGATGACGTTCTTGTTGGAAGTGACTTTGACGGTGATGAAGGACGAGGCTCCGACGGGGACCATGATCTCGTCGCCCTCCTTGGCGTTCTGGAACGCCTTCAGGGCCTCGGCTGTCATGGTGACTTCGTCGAGGGATACGCGGAGGACCTGGACCTGGCGGCTCAGGGCTTCCACTCTCTCCTTGTACGTCTCCATGGCGGCCATCGCCTGGCGGAGCTCGTTGTCGTCCACTTTCACTCACCGATCTGGTATTTGACGACGTGGTTGGTGACCTCCTCTGCGGGGATCTCCTTGACGTCGGTGATGTTGATCTGCCATCTCTTGAGCTTGTGCTTGCTTCCGATGGTGGACAGTGCTTTCTCCTTCACAGCGGCCTCATCCTCGGCAGCCATCTCGACGGAGAAAGGCTGCTGCTTCTGTCTGGGGTCGTCGTACGAACCAGTAACGCGGTATGCTTTCATAGTGATTACCTGTCCGTGGTGAGTTTAAACCCCTTATTAAATATTATCCCTATAAAAAGAGGGGTCGGGCGACCGCCCCGGCATTGGATTATTCACTGTGCCAGACTCGCCGAAGTGCCTTTTCGGGCATCTTCGCATCATCCATCTCCGATTGATCCTCCTCCATGAAGTCGAACGCCCTCTTCCCCCGGAGGAATCTCATACAGTAATCGCCGAGCCCGGTCAGATACTGGATCTCGTCCCAATTGAAACCGTATTCCCGCAGTCTCCAGGCAACCTCCAGTTTCCCTTGGATATACATGACACGGTCCCTGCTTTCAGATATGTCGCTCATTACAGACATCTCCGATCTCTCCCAGTGTATTGCTTCGGTACTCATCCTGGGGGAAGTCGAACACTTCCTCCCTCCAGATGTAGCTCAGGATGTAGTCGTTAAGTCCGGTTATATCCTTGATGAAATCCCAACTGCAACCTCTCCTCCACATCTGCAGGGCATCTTCCAGTTGCCCGTTGACGAACATGTAGTCGTCCCTGTCTTTGGATATGCTGTTGAATTCTATCATGTACCTTTCCACCCCTCTGTCCATCTCTATTCCGAGGTTCTCCATCCCCGCCCTGCGGTCTTTGCCTCACTCGTTCCTCATCCTGTGGGAAGTCGAACTTTTCCTCCCTATAGATGTAGCTCAGGATGTAGTCGTTAAGTCCGGTCATATCCTTGATGAAACCCCAACTACAGCCATTCCTCCACATCTGCAGGGCAACTTCCAGTTTCCCGTTGACGCGCATGTAGTCACCGTAATCTTTGGATATGCTGTTGAATTCTATCATGTACCTTTCCACCCCTCTGTCCATCTCTATTCCGAGGTTCTCCATCCCGGCCCTGCGTTCTTCCTCTCCGATCCCCGTTCCCATGGCCCAATCAAGCATTTCCAGCAGGCGCGGGATGCCCTCTTCCCTCGGATCCCCGAGGCATATGACGAATATGCGATCGGAGTCCTCATCGGGGAATCTCGCCCCGCCGTTCCCGAATACCGGGAACTCCGTGAAGCGGAACTCGCGGATGGTGTTCCCCGTTCCTTCGGGCGGATGCATCAGTATCCATATACTGTATGTTCTGTCTTTACATATATATTTGTATGATGAAGAGCCCCCGATTCCGCGCTGCTTCCATCCCAGTTCCGCGGAATACATCTTGGCGCGGAGGAGGAGGTAGGATAGCGGGTACGGGTTGTTCTGCGGCTCGAGATCGAACCAGAGCCTCACCGTGCCACCGTCCCCGGGGAGCCTGGCCTCGATGATCAGGTCCTTTCTCCCGTTCCCGAAATCGTTCTCGATCCCGGGAACCACATCCTCATCCCCCAGCAGAGCCTGCACGCTCTGCTTGTCCATTCCCCTGCATTCGGGCACCAGACCCATGAGGAATTCGGCGGCGATCGTCCTCAGATGGAGGAATCCCTTGGCCGCCTCGTCCCTCTGCTCCATGTCAACCTTTCCGGTCATGGATGCTTACGTTCCGTCCAAGTTTATAACTTGACTACTGTACGGTTACACTTCGCTCCCGCACTGCGAGAGTATATAAACAACCCCTCGAAAAGCCGCGTTTCGGCGAAGTTCGAACCGGGCCTGAAAACCAGCCAGTATCCCGGGAACCACCGTTTCCATTGGAGAGGCGGAGCGGATCCGACCAATCGGAACATCTTGTCCTTCTGGCTCTCCTCGGACAGGTATCCGTAGTCCGCCATCTTCCTGCCCACTAGGAATACCGCGGCGAACTCGGGGACCTCCGTCTCGCCCTTGAGGGAGAAATGCTGCCCGAGCATGTCGAGCTGCGAGTCCCTGCGCATGGTGATCTTCACCGGATCGTCGCCGTACTCCTTGGGCACGGCCATCTGCAGGGGGTCGAAATCCGTCAGCTCCTGCCTGGTTATGGGGGTGACCCTGAGCCCGCTCTTCCCGTGCACGGAGCCGGGGAGCCTGATCAGCCTCTTGATGTCCGCGGTGACGGGTTCGTCGACCTCTCCGGAGAGCCTGTAGGCCACGTCCTCCTTCATGATCTTCACCAGGATGTTCTGGGTGCTGGGGGACAGCATGACCATGGTATTCTTCTCGAACATGGCCTTCCCGTTCTTGGACACCTCCTTCTTGGCCTGATCCAGGAACGACGTCTTGGTGCCCTTCAGGCTAGGGTATTCGGCCTTGATCTCCGGGAGGTCGTTCTCCTGGATGAACTGCACCGTATCCTTCAGGCCGTTCCTCATCCTGAGCTTCCACCCGCCGGAATCCGCCGGCGGTATGAGGCGGTCCTCGTTGACCTTGGTCTTGGTGCCGGCGGCGGTGGATATCTGGGCGCCGGCGGTCCTCACTATGGGGAATATCCAGTCGATGTCCATGCCGGAGCATGTGATGTAATCCACCAGCTCCCTCCTCTCCTGGGTCCCCAGGGACATGATGTCCGGGGTGCGGACGTGGGCGTGGTACCCCCTGCCCCCGGAGAATGTGATGTGGACCTGGTCCTCGGAGAATCCGAGGTCCCCCAGCAGGAAGGAGTCCACCAGGTTGATCATCTCCGATCTGATCTGAAGGAGCATCTCCGCGTAGGTCATCTCCTTGGCGCCGTCCAGGTGGTCGGCGTCCAGGTCGAAGATCAGCTCCGCTCCGAGCCACTCCTTCTCGTCCATGGTGGGCGCGGCCGGCTTCCTGTAGTAGGATGTGGAGTAGTAGGAGTGGGCCGGGACGTTGCCGATCATGTACCTCCTGAGGTCGTCGCGGTTCGCGAATCCCAGATGCCTCTGGACGAAGGACTTGTCGAAGAACATGAATCCGAACTCCCTGCGGGTGAACCTGTCCGGCAGGATGGGCGTGTTGGCCCGGTAGTACTTCCTGAACGATTTCAGGAGGAAGCGCTGGTTCGAATCCATCTGCACGGCTCATCTCGTAATAGGTTGATATAGATGTTCTACGCCCCCGCTAATCGTCATACCTTTTTGCGAAACCGATTAAACCGTCATGGGGGATTAGGGTCCGGAGGAATCCGATGGCGGCCCGCGTACCGGCTTACGACAACCACTTCCACATGAGCCCATCCGGCAGGAACATCGACGCCCTGAAGGAGTTCGAGGCCGCCGGGGGCACCGGTATCACCCTGGTCACGCTCCCGTATGCGGAGGTCCCGATAAGGGATGCGTCCGATTTCGCCGATTCATTCGAGATAACGTTCAGGCTGGCCGAGAGGGCCAGGGAGGAGACCTCCCTGGAGGTCAACGTGGCCGTCGGGCCGTATCCGATAATCCTCCTGGGATTGGCGGAGGCCTACGGCCTGGATAGGGCCGAGGAGATAATGATCGGAGGGATGGAGATCGCCGCCAGGGCCGTGGAGGAGGGCAGGGCGGTCGCCATGGGCGAGATCGGCAGGCCGCACTTCCCGGTCCCCGCGGAGATCTGGGACGCTTCGAACAGGGTCCTGGAGAGGGGTTTCGAGCTAGCGCGCGAGGTCGGATGCCCGGCGATCATCCACTGCGAATCCGATGCGGATACGATGTCCTCGCTCGGTGCGATAGCCGACAGTGCCAGGCTCCCGAGGGAGATGGTGATAAAGCACCACTGCGACCCGCTGGTGACCGATGAGGAGACCAAGGGCCTGATGCCATCGATACCCGCTTCCAAATCCTTACTGAAGGAGGCGCTGCCCAAGGGCAACCGCTTCATGATCGAGACCGATTACATCGACGATCCTTCGAAGCCGGCCATGATGATGCCGCCGGCGACGGTCCCGAAGAAGGTTGCCGCATGGGTGGCGCAGGGGGTCCCCGAGGAGACGATCTTCAGGATCAACAGGGACATACCGGAGCGCTACTATAACAGGCGAAACCCCGCAGGATGCCTGGCTAGTTGTTCCAATGGTCGTGTGAACTAAGGAAACGTATCATTTTGGGAAAAAACAAACCTCGGAAACGTATGATCACGACCAAGTCAGATGCTCACTCAACTCGTTTGTCGCAATCAGGTCAAAAAACCCTCCGCTCCCTCACCGCGGCGAACTCCTTCGGCTAACTATATACGAGATAATCAGGATAGGCTCCCGATAAGATGGTCACTATCAGGTGCGTTTACGACGAGGGCGCCATCGAGGACACCCCTCTGATCGGTGCCAAAGGCACATCCTTCGTCATCGAATCCGAAGGGAAGAGGCTGATGTTCGACACCGGTCTCCGCCACAGGTACCTCATACACAACATGGAGCACCTGGAGATCCCCGTGGATTCCATTGACGCCCTGGCGATATCGCAGACCAATCCCGACAACTGCAGGGCCCTCGGCGGCTTCCTGGAGGCGAGGGAGTCCCCCGTGGACGTCTACTGCCCCGCGGAGCTCCGCATCGCGAAGAAGGGGCTGTTCGGCAAGGGCGTATCCGAGGAGGCGTCCCAGAAGGCGGTATTCAAGGATGAGGAGGGCTGGATCGAGATGATCCCGAAGGTCTGGCTCTCGCCCAGGATGGAATACACCAACGGGTACTCGGAGAGGTTCCTCGCTATCGACGGTAAGAAGCTGGCCCTCGTCAGCGGCCGCTGCATGGCCGGCCCCGATGTGATCCTGGCGGAAGCCGCCGCCAAGTTCGGGAGGAAGCCCTCGATGTTCGTGGGGTCGCTGCTCCTGGTCAAGAAGATGAAGGAGGAGGCGTCTCGCTACGCACAGCAGTTCACCGATATGGGGGTCTCGGACATATACCTCAACCACTGCACCACGCCCGAAGCCATGACCAACCTCAGGGTGATCCTCGGGCTGAGGGGCGTCAAGGATTTCTATGTGGGCGAGAGCCTGGAAGTGCGAACCCGCCTACGGCGGTACGGTCCGTTTCATGAAAATATTTAAATAAAAAGTATGTTAGGTGTTCACTATGTCATTCTGGCGTCTCAGAACAGCGAGCATGTTCGTTGCCATGACCCTCCTGCTCATAGCGGTGGGGGCACTGGTGGGATACTTCGTGCACAACGTGTACTACGGCATGCTCATAATGATGGCCGTGGGCATCCTGTTCAACCTCTACGCCTACTTCGGATCGAAGTCAATGGCGCTGAGGGCGAACAAGGTGCACCTCATCACCCGCGACGAGGAGCCCAGGCTCTATGACACCGTGCAGAGGCTCGCCGAGAAGGCCGGCCTCCCCATGCCCGAGGTCGGGATCTCCGAGGTCCCCATGCCCAACGCGTTCGCCACCGGCAGGAACCCCAAGAACGCGGCCGTGGTCGCCACCAGGCCGCTGCTCAACATGCTGACCGACGAGGAGCTGGAGGGAGTGATAGCGCACGAGCTGTCCCACGTGAAGAACAGGGACATCCTCGTCATGTCCGTGGCCGCGACCATGGCATCCATCCTGTCCTACGCGGTGACCATGACCATGTGGTCCCAGGTGTTCAACAACAGGGACAACGGAGCCGGCCTGGCCATAGCCGTGGCGGCATACATCCTCGTGCCCATAGCGGCCATGCTGGTCCAGCTGGGGGTCTCCAGGAACCGCGAGTACCTGGCGGACGAGACCGGGGCGAGGCTCACCGGCAAGCCGATGGCCCTCGCCAGCGCGCTCACCAGGATCGAGGGCGGATGCTCCAGCAGCAACAACGATTACAACAGGACCGCCTACGAGAGCCTGTGGATCGCCAATCCCTTCGGGGAGAAGAAGAGCGTCATGGTAAGCCTCTTCCGCACCCACCCCACCACCGAGAACCGCATCGCGAGGCTCAGGGAGATCGACAGGGAGCTGAACGGCTACCGAGAAGGAAAACTCATATGGACACCTCGAAAGACCTGGAGACGATGCTGGGGAACCCCCGTAAGGCCATCCGCTCGATGGCGGTCCCCCTGCTGGTCTCCTTCCTGGTGATCCAGATAAACATGTTCGTGGACACCGCCTGGTGCTCCGGACTGGGTTCCGATGCGAGCTCCGCGGTGTCCACGATAGTCCCCATCTATTGGATCATTAGCGGCGTGGGCACGGCCGTAGGAGTCGGTGCATCCACCGCCATAGCCAGATGCCTCGGGAGGCACGATAAGGCCCAGGCCAATTCCCTCGCGGCGCAGACCGTGATCATCACACTGGCGATATCCCTCGCATCGATCCCGGCGATCTTCGTCCTCATAGACCCGGTCATCTCCGTCATAGGCGCATCGGACATCCGCGACCTCTGCTTCTGGTACATCCTGCCGATAATCCTGATGTCGGTGTTCATCATGATGGAGGGCGCCCTGGCCGGGATCATGAGGTCCGAGGGCGCGGCCAAGAAGGCCATGTCCATGCTGATCGTCTCCGCATGCGTCAACCTCGTCGTGGACCCGTTCCTCATCTACACCATGGACATGGGCCTGGAGGGGGCCGGGTGGGCCACCGGGATATCCGCGGTGGCATCGACCGCCCTGGGGCTGTACTGGCTATTCTCGAGGCACACCTATCTGACCCCCTCGCTCAGGGGGATCCGGTTCAGGAGGTCCGAGGTATCGGACATAATGTACGTGGGATTCCCGAAATCCGTGGAGACCATCCTCATCGCCTCCATGTCGCTGATACAGAGGATATTCGTGGTGGCCGTGGGAGGGGTCCTCGGCGCCATGCTCTACAACATCCCCTGGAGGTACGTCACGCTGGCCTGCGTGGTGTCCCTGGCGGTCTCCTCCGCATTGGTCCCTGTGTGCTCCGCGGCCCTCGGGGCCAGGGATACGGCCAAGGCCATGGACGGGTATCTTTACTCAGTGAAGCTGACCGCAGGGATCATGGCATGCGTCGCCGTGGTGACGTTCGTCTTCGCGGAGTTCCTGATGATGCCCTTCACCTACTCCCCCACGATGGAGGAGCTGAGGCCGGAGCTGGTGCACGTCCTGAGGATCTACTCGCTGCTGATAGTGTTCATGGGCATGATCGACATAGGATCGGCCATACTGCAATCGCTCAGGAAGGCGGCCATATCCATGTGGTCCGCATTCGTGAGGAACCTGTTCCTGATCGGCCTTCTGTACATAGCCAGCGGCATATCGATGGATGCCGTGTACTGGGCCGTGGTGATCACGGAGGCCTTCGGGGCCTTCATCATGCTGTACCCGGCGTACATCGCGGCAAGGAACTATTCCAGATTGAATCCGCCGCAGAGGGGGGATGCCGACGGAGTACGATCCGTCGATAACCATAGAGGGGGATCCCGATGTGTACCCCCCGTCCGAGGACAGCATCCTCCTCATAGAGTCACTGGATGTCCGCCCGGTGGAGAGGATCCTGGAGATCGGATGCGGTTCCGGAGTGGTATCGTTGCATTGTGCCAGCAATGGATGCCGTGTGGTATGCGGGGATATCAATCCCAAGGCGGTGGAGCTCACCCGCAGGAACGCGGAGGCCAACGGATTGGATGTCTATGCTGTGGAGACGGACGTCTACAGCAACGTGGAGGGGGTGTTCGACACCATAGTGTTCAACCTCCCCTATCTGCCTGTGGAGGAGGAGGGGCTCCTGGAGAAGGCATGGTCCGGTGGAGCGGACGGCCTGGGGCCGTTCCCGAGGCTCCTGGAGGGCGCGGGCGAGCATTTGGAACCCGGCGGCAGGCTCGTGGTGGTGGCGTCGTCCCTCACGGATCTGGATGCCATGGGATCGTTGATTGGTGGTATGAAGTGCGAGGTCATCGGCAGGAAGCACATGTTCTTCGAGGACATGGTGGTGCTGGAAATCCGTCCTGATCGATCGTTGATGATCCATGTTCCCTTGCGGTTGGTTCCTTTCCTGGATATCCTGCCGGAGTCCATAAGCGCCCTCATATTGGCGTAGACCTTGTTGCGATCCACTCCGGTCGACTCGGCTATCTCGTCTATCGTTATGGCGCCGTTCTGCGATATCAGCCTGATGATCTCCGATTGCAGGCCGCCCGGATTCGCGATTCTCAGATCGATGCTCACCACTGTTCTGGAAGGCTTGTGCTCCTGTATGATCTCCGGTGCATGGAAACCCGCAGACTTCAGCGCGGCTATGGATCTGTACACGCCTGTTCCCGCCCTTTCGGATCTCCCTATGAGGCCGAACATCCTGAACAGCGTCGGGTTCCTCGTACTGCTGATGCCGCCGCTGACAGCCCTCCCCACGGGTATCCTGAACAGTCCCGGGTTCGCTATGGTCAGCGATCCCGGGCGCATATCGACCGCAACCCCTGTCTCCCCTGCGTAATCCGCATGCATCAAGGCATTCATCAGGAACTCGCGGGCCGCCTTCCGGAGGCTGTTGTCCTCCACCCTTATCATCGACCTATCGAATTCCAACGGTTCCGGGAGATTCCTCCAGATCCTCTCTGATACCCTTGTGAAGAATTCGAAGAGGTTGTCACATTCCCCCGGGCGCATAGAGCTTATGCGATCCGTCCAATCGGGACCGCCCAATCCGTATTCCTTGTAGTCAAGGAAGTAATTCGGGAACACCCTGGTTGTATAGAGACTGCTACAGAACATCAGCGCCCCGGCGGCTGTAGGATGCAATACGCCTTCGGATGCCCCGGCGGCACCCATTATCTCCAGGAACCTCTCGTCCGGGAGGTCGTTGAGCTCGCTTTTAGGGTTCTCGAGCCTGTATTCTCTGCGGTATTTTTCCACCGTTCCGACATCCATTGCCTCCATGGGGATCTCCGAGAGCGGTATGTTGTCGCGCATAGGGTTCTGTGCTTCCCGCACCATTCCAGGCATCGTAGGGCTCCTCCTCCAGAGGGTGTCACACATCTTAGTCCAGTAATATACTATTTTGTATTTATTTGATTTCGTTTGAAAATCGTTTATTTCCAAATAAACTCGAAACGAATGGGCGATATAATCGGAGTGCCAGCATTGCAACTTCTATCATTCTACAATGCATTCCGCCATGAACCTTTCCGGATGCCGCAACTCAGAACGGATCTGTCCGAATAGGTCTGAGCGGTTGCCTATGGGCCTCCGCAACCTTTTTTATATAGGTAGTTTAATGGCTCGCGCATGGCAACTGATAAGATCTGCTCATCCTGCGGCAAGAGGCTCGTCGGAAGGGGCAACACATTCTTCAAATGCCCCAAGTGCGGCGCCACCGAGATCGGAAGGTGCGACCAGTGCCGCGACCAGGGCGTCAGCTACGAGTGCAAGAAGTGCGGATTCATCGGACCGTGATTGACATGGGACAGATCGTCGCACAGTATGACATCATGCCCGAGAGCACCGACGTCGACCTCGACGCGGTGATCCAGAAACTCCCGTCCATCCTCCCCGCGGGCGTCAAGCTCATGGATGGCGAGACCAAGATCCTGCCCGTCGCCTTCGGACTCATGAAGGTCAACGCCGGATTCATCATCGATGACTCCGACGAGATGGCCGGCAGCAAGCTCGAGGAGGCCCTGGCTTCCATCGAGGGCATCGAGACCGTGTCCTGCACGTCCTCGACCAACCTCTGAAACTCACAACGGGGCCCCCGGCCCCTTTTACTTTATTCATCGTGGCCCGGAAAGGCCATCGGAGGCGCTCCCATGAGGATAGTCATGATGACCGACAGCTACTTCCCCACGCGCGACGGGGTCGTGACTTCCATCTGCACGATCAAGGAATCGCTGGAGGAGAGGGGGCACGAGGTCATCATCGTCGCCCCGGAGCCCGAGCCCGACAAGAGGCAGGAAGGCGTCTATTACTTCAAGGCCATCAAATTCCGCTCCTACGAGGGCTATTACGTTCCCATATTCCCCACGGACAAGATGAACCTCATGAGGAAGCTGAAGCCCGATGTGATCCATGTGCACGGGGTGGCCACCATGGCCGTCCGCGCCCTGATGATCGGCCGCGAGCTGGGGATACCCACGGTCATGACCTTCCACACCATGGTGGACGATGCCGCCCTGTACTATCTGCCGGTGAAGCTCCCTCCGGAGCTGGGCCAGAAGCTCATCTGGACCTATCTGAGGCAGATCCTGAAGAGGTTCGATGTCGTGGTGACCCCGACGGCATGCATCGGCGCGGAGCTGGAATCCCGCGGCGCCCATTGCAGGCATCTGATGGCGGTCCCCACCGGGGCCAAGACCGACGTTTTCCGCCCCGGGCTCCCCTCGGAGGGGATCAGGGAGCGCTACGGTCTGGGGGATTCAAAGGTCATCGTCCACGTGGGGCGCGTGTCCTACGAGAAGAACATCGACATGGTCATCCGCGCCATGCAGCACATCGACGCGAAGCTGCTGGTGGTCGGCAAGGGGCCGGCGATGGATGACATGAAGGCGCTGGTCTCCGAGCTCGGGCTCGGGGATAAAGTGACATTCACCGGCTTCGTCTCCGACGAGGAGCTTCCTCTGGTCTACAACGCGGGCGATATGGTCGTATCCGCATCGAAGTTCGAGACCCAGGGCCTCACGATCCTGGAGGCCATGGCCACCGGGAAGCCGGTGGCGTGCCGCAACGGCAGGGCGTTCGCCGAGATCGTCACCGACGGCGTCAACGGGTACCTGTTCGATGACGACGAAGGTTGCGTAGAGGCCATCAAGAAATGCCTCGAAGCCCCTCAGTCCGTTCTGGACGCATCGTACGCGACGGCGATGGCCAACTCCAGGGAGAAGTCCGTCGAGGGCTACGAGAACGCCTACAGGACCGCTATAGAGGAGAAGGCGTCCCGCTCCGGGAAGAAGCGCCGCAAGGCGCGATCGGACGGTCCTTCCGCCGTAGATCTCCTCGCCCTTGCGGACGACGGTCCCGTCGGCCAGCACGGCATCGGTTATCCTGGCGCCCTTCTTGACGACGCATCCGTCCCCGAGGATGGTGTTCCTGAGATCGGCTTCCTCCACGACGCAGTCCCTCATGACGAGGACGTTCTGGAGCTTGGAGCCCGTGACGGTGGATCCATGGAGCACCGCCACGGATCTGCAATCCGAGTCCTTGACTGATGATCCCGGTCCGACGTAGAACGGCCCTGAGACCTTGTTGGATTCCTTGTGCTCATCGGACCAGCCCTTCATCTCGTTGTCCGCGACGGACAGGTTGGCGCCCAGCAGGTCGTGGGGGCGGCCCACGTCCATCCAGATGCCGTCGAGCTGGTATCCCTGGACCCTGCCGCCCTCGCTCATTATCCGGGGCACCAGGTCCTTGGAGAAGTCGAAGAATGTCTTCTCCGGCACGCGGGACAGGACATACTTGTTCAGGATGTACACGCCGGCGTTGATGAGGTTGGAGAAGACCTCCTCCTCGCGGGGCTTCTCCTTGAATTCAGTGATCCTGAGCTCGTCGTCCACCCTGGCGATGCCGAACTCGCAGGGGTTCTCGACGGGGGTCAGGGCTATGGTGATGTCGGCCTTTGTGGACAGGTGCTTCTCTATCTCCGCCCTGACGTCGATATCGGCGAAGACGTCGCCGTTGGCGGCCACGAACACATCGTCAAGCCTGGATTCGGCCAGCTTCATCGCCCCGGCCGTGCCCAGGGGCTCGTCCTCGTATGAGTAGATGATCCTGATGCCGAGGTCGCTGCCGTCGCCCAGGGCCTCCATGGCGCCGGGCTTGTACCCGCAGGCTAGGATGACCTCCTCGATCCCGGCGCGTGCCAGGGACCTGACCAGGTACCATATGCACGGCCTGTCGGCGACCGGGAGGATGGGCTTGGGGCGGTTCTCGGTGAGGGGGAGCAACCTGGTCCCCTTCCCTCCGACCATGACGATGGCTTGTCTGACCTTCATTGGCGGATTAACGCCGTTCTGATAGTTAATACGGTCGGGGCTCTCTGAACGGATGCGCGCATACGGCCAGTGAACGGACGGTCGGACCCTTGTCGGAGCCATAAAAGATAATCTTTATATCTGTGTGGATGGATGTTGAACAAATAGGAGGATTTGACGTGGAGAACGCAATGGTAATGCCTAACGAGTACACGGACATGTCGGAGACCGAGATGAACTACGATGGAGGATGGAGTTGGAAAACCTTCGTCGGAATCCTTGGGGTCGCAGCCGCTGTGGGGACTGCCGTGACCCTCGGCGGATATCTTATCACAGAGAGCGCCAAGTGGGGAGTCGCCGCCATCTGCACTGGGTTGACGGCCGGTGCGCTCGGTGAAGCATACAACGAGATGTGAGCCGATCCGAGGATCCGTACATCCATTCCAAGGGTCGCATCGGCGATCCCAACGCGGGGGTACCGCCCCCGCATCCATTCTTCTCAAACCCATCAGGGTTAAAATCCCGAAAAAAACCAAAGTAAAGGGCCGCCGGCCGGAGCCGGCGGCGTTTGCTTCACTGGAATGCTCTGGAGCAATCCTCGATGTAGCCGTCGTCCATCATCTTGGCGGTCAGTCCCCTGGACCTCTTGATCATGAACTCGGCCCTGTCGTAGAGCTCCTGCCTGCTCAGCTTCAGCCTGGCGACACCCTGCTCCTGGGCCTTCATGGCCACGGCGACGGCCTCCTTGGGGAAGACGTCCATCTCGGACATGGTGGGGATGATGTAATCCTCGCTGATACCCTTCTCCTCGGCGCAGGCGGCCAGCTGCTTGGCGGCGGCGATGCACATCTCGTCGGTGATGGTCTTGGCCCTCACGTCGAGCACACCGCGGAAGATGGCGGGGAATCCCATGGAGTTGTTGACCTGGTTGGGGAAGTCCGACCTGCCGGTGGCGAACACCTTGCAGCCGTGCTCCTTGGCCTCCCAGGGCCAGATCTCCGGGATGGGGTTGGCCGTGGCGAAGATGACGGGGTCGTCGGCCATGAGGTCCACGTACTCCGGGGGTATGGTGCCGGGGCCGGGCTTGGAAGCGGCGATGACGATATCGGCGCCCTTGAAGGCCTCCTTCATGCCTCCCTTCTTGCCGGCTCCGTTGGTCTTCTCGCAGATCTCCCACTTCTGCTTGAATCCGGCCTTGACGTCCTCCCTCTCGAGGTTGAGGATTCCCTTGGAGTCGCAGACGCACATGTTCTTGGGGCTGAAACCGGTGGCCAGCAGCAGCCTGGAGATGGCGATGGAAGCGGCACCGGCACCGATGATGGTGATCTGGGCCTCCTCCAGCTTCTTGCCGACGAGCTTCATGGCGTTGATGGCACCGGCGACCTCCACGGTCGCGGTTCCCTGCTGGTCGTCGTGCCAGACGGGGATCTTGCAGTCCCTCCTGAGCTCGTCGAGGATGTCGAAGCACTTGGGGTTGGAGATGTCCTCGAGGTTGATA
>CAMMYR010000006.1 GCA_946528255.1 uncultured Methanomicrobiales archaeon
TCTCCAGGTCCGTGACCGGGGGCTTGGTGTTGGGCATATCGAGGATGCAGGTCACTCCCGCGTGGACGGCGGCGAGCGTACCGGAGGAGAAATCCTCCTTGTGGGTCATGCCCGGGTCCCTGAAGTGCACATGGGGATCCATGAAACCAGGCAGTATGGTCAGGCTGGAGCCGAGGTCGATCCTCTCGTCCCCTCCGCGCACCATGCTCCCGGCGGCGACGATCTTCCCGTCGCTGATCCCTATCTCGGTGTACTTGAGATCCCCGTCGCGCCAGGCCCTGCCGCAGATGACCTTCTCGATATCCATTCGATCCCTCTCCACGATGTCCCCGTAGGGCTCGGTCTCCGAGAAGATATCCCCGGAGAACCTCTGGACCACAGCATCGGGGGCCTTCCAGGAGCCCGGCGGGAGCCCCGCCTTCCAGCAGGTCTCGTCCAGGAACTCGTAGACATCCCAATGGTATTCGGTGGCAACCTGCGGCAGAAGCAAACCCCTGTGGAATCCCTGGCTGATCATGAGCCCGTGCTTCCCGATCTCCACCTGCGACGGTATGTCGCCTGTTATGGTCTCGGGTGGCGTCATCATGGTCACCTCCACGGTAATGCCCTCGAGCTCGGATGCCTCCAGGTCCGGGAACCGGGGGTCGTGGCACGCGCTGATGGCGGCCTCGCGGATGATGTCGCGGAGCGGCATTATGGGGAGCGGGAACCCTATGCATCCCCTCAGTTCCCTGGAGGGGTGCGTCATCAGGGTGACGAACGCGCCCTGGGGGGCTCCCAGCCTCCCGGCGACATCAATCACCGGGGATCCCCGGGTCTCGTTGTCGACGCAGGATCTGGCGAAGCGGACGGCCAGGATGCCGTCGGAAACCTCATTCAGAGGCTGTTCCGGCATCGGTTTTCCCTTTCTTGGACGCGGTCTTGGGCTTCGCGGTGCTCTTCTTCTGCCCGGATGCCGCTGCCTTCTTGGGCGCGGGCTTGGTGACGATGTCCACCTTGGTCATCTTCTGCGCGGCGCCGCAGTTGCCGTTCCTGGCGCACGCTTCGCCCTGCCAGCTGGTACCGGCGGTGGAAGCCATATTCTTGAAGCTGTCCGGTATGGGGGCCTTGGACATCAGCACGGACATCCCGGCGATGAACTCCATCCCCATGGCCATGAAGTGCCTCTGGACCTCGGGGTCCGACAGCAGGCCGATGGTCTGCTTGGCGAAGTCGTCGGCCTTCTTCTTGGCCTTCTCCACCTCGTCCTTCGCATCGTGGGCGGCCTTCCTGCCGGCCGCGGCCGCATCAGTGGCGCCGCTCTTCTGGATCTCCATCAGTTTCTCGATGAGTTTCCTGTTCTCCTTGACGAATTCTTCTATCTCTTTCTCTGTGAAAGCCATGCTATCGCTCTCTCCTAAATCTGACAACGAGCTCATCGCCCTTGAACTCTGCCCCGTCGATCTCCTTCCGGGTCATCGAATCCGGCAGCTGTATGTTCCTCTTCTGGCTGCCCACGTGGACCATCAGCGTGGCCGCGTCGATCCTGAACATCTCTATCTTGTCCCCCGTGACGAAGGGCATCTTCATCACCAGGTAGTCCATGTCGCCGGAGGTCTCGAACCTCATGGGGCTGGAATCCGAATACAGCTCGGTCGGGTCGCCGTCGCCGTATATCTGGCGGGCCATGTCCTCCAGCTTCTCCTTGCCCCTGAGCTCGGTGGGCATCATGCCGCACTGCATGATCCTCATGGGGTCGAACGCGTTGTGTATGGCCTCCATGTTCTCCCTCTGCTCCTCGAGCTTCGCGGAGAAGAATTCGGAATCGCCGGCCTCATCGGGGATCACCCTGTTGACCACCAGGGCGTCGACGTTCTTGTTGAACAGGGACAGATAGGTGTACGCCCTCATGGTCTCCCTGATGACCATCTTCTCCGGGTTCAGGACCAGGCGGACGGTGGTCTTGCTGGGATCCTCCAGGATGCTCTTCACATCCTCCATGTGGGTCTTGATGTCGCCTATGCTCTCCATGACCTCCTTGGACGGCAGCGGCACATCCATGACCCTGCCGACTGTCGCCCTTGCGAGGCCGACCACCTTCTTCAGCATCCCGAAGGCCCTGTTGATGTACCAGTTGGTGACATCCGGGAAGCTCATGAGCCTCAGGGTCTCGCCGGTGGGGGCGGTGTCCATGACCACGACGTCGTAGCTGCCGTTCTTGTTGAAGGTGTCCACATAGAACAATGCGGAGATCATCTCCATACCAGGCATGATGGCCATCTCCTCGGCGGAGATGTCGCCCATGCCCTGGGACAGCATGAATGCGGAGATGTACTGCTGGATGTCGGTCCACTGGGTCTTCATCTCGTGGATGATGTCGATCTCCAGGACGTCCAGGTTCTCCTTGACATGGGTTATCTCCGGCCCCAGCTCCATATCCAGGGAGTCACCCAGGGAATGGGCCGAGTCGGTGCTCATAAGAATGGTCCGGTATCCGAGCTCGGATAGCCTGTAGGCCGTGGCCGCGGATGTGGATGTCTTGCCGACGCCACCCTTCCCGGTGTAGATTATGAGCCGCATGACCCGAAGACTGGTTTACCAGTATTTGTTATACGCGCATACGCGCACGGAGAAGCCGTCACGATAACGGGATGAAGAAGGGATATGGTGCCGGGAATGGGGTTCGAACCCATGACCTTCGGATTTCCCTGATAGAGGTCTATTGACCAGAACCCTATGAGTCCGACGCTCCACCAGGCTGAGCCACCCCGGCCTTTGGTAATTCAGCGCATTGGGTTCTCATTTATAACGTTATTGCCAAGCGGGGGGACGGCCCGAGAATGATATAAGGAAAGGGATGGCCCCCGGAGGGGCCGTTAGTTTCACTCGGAAGTCTCCTCGGCGGGAGCCTCTTCCTCTTCGGCCGCTTCCTCGGCGGGCTCCTCAGCAGGGGCCTCCTCGGTGACGGTCTCCTCCTCGGCAGGCGCGACGGGCATGTCGGGGATGATGGACTCGGGCTCTCCCTCGCCGAAGGCGAGGACCTCGGACTTGCGGATCTCGATCCTCTTGATGGGGATGATGACGCGGCAGGCCTTGGCCAGGTCCTTGGGGAGGTCTCCGGAGATGATGTCCTTGACGATCTCGGACAGGGTCTTCTCCTTTCCGATGGCGACGAGGGTCTCTCCGATGATCTGCCTCATTCCCTCCTCCTGGGAGGTCTGGATCCTCTTCTCGGCGATGCTCATGGTCTTGATCCTGTAGGTGAAGCCGTCCTTGGTGACGACGTCGACGACGTGGTCGGTCTTGGTCTTCCTCCTGCGGGTCAGCCTCCTGACGTAGTCGCTGGTGAGGTCGTGGCCGATGAAGACGGTCTTGGCGTCGGTGCCCTCGACCTCGCTGACCTTGAACCTCAGCTTGATGTGCATCTTGGAGAAGTCCCCGGTCAGGTCCTGCACGGTGACCTCGACGGTACGTCCGATGACGTACTCGGGGTCCGCGGCGGGGGTCTCTCCGATCTCGCTCTCGTTGAACATGCGGGGGGCGTGGATCTTGTACCACTCCTTCGCCTTCCACTTGTCCTTCACCTTGCGGCCTGCTGCGGCCTTGGTCTTCTTTGCAGGTGCCATTTTTGTCACTCCTGTAAACTGGGACTCACGATTCGGAAGGGGTATTAAAACCTTGCTCGGAATCGACCTTGATACCTAATTGTATTAACCCCGTTAAAATACACATAGCCAGATGTTTTTATGTTATCCTATTATAGTTATTATTACCCTATTTGTATTGGTACCGCTTATTATTAAAGATTGCCTGTTTTTCGGCTCCGGAGAGGGTGCACTGATAACATGTGTTAAAGAGGTGAAAAGCCGGAGGAATGCGACAGTGGATCGCTTCTTCCATACCGCTATGACCAGGCACGATGCCACGCAGAGCGCTACGGCGGCGATGATCACGGCCATGTCGAGCGTGGTTCTGTCCTGAGCCTCGTGCTGGACCTGATTGCGGCGGAGGAGTTCGAGGATATCGTCGTCGTCCTCCACCTCCTGGGTGGCGGTCTTCTTCCATTCGGCAGTGAGGATCACATTGCTGGACGGCATCGTGAAGGGATTGTATGCGGCATAGACCTTACCGTCGTATCCCCATCCGATGAACCTGTTCCCTGATTTGCTGCCGTTGTAATCGGGGAGGATTATTGTCTTCGTGGCCATCACGGTCTGCTCCGGCGGTGCGGGTTCGGAACCGCCGGCGGCATCGAATACCAGGGTGAAATTGCCCATCCACTGCGCAACCAGCTTGATGGTGAGCGGACCGCCGGTGTCAGGGATATCCACCTCGCCGCGGTCGTTGAACTCGTATGTCTTGCCATCTTCCACTCCCGTGCCGATCCACTTGTAGAAGGAATACCCCTCCATATCGTACACGTTGGCTTTCAGCCTGGTCCTCGTATCGAATCCGATGGTCTGGTCCTCCATGGAGTGGGTCGTGTCCCCGTTCCCGTCGAATTTCACCGTTATGACCGGGTATGCCCAGTATGACTTCAGGATGCTGTTCTTGTGGACCACGAACTTCTCGCCCGGCGAGTAGATGACGTCGTCCGCCATCCAGCCTATGAATTTCTTCAGCGGATCCGCATTGGTTATGGTGCCGTTTCCGGGCACGGTTATCTCCTGCCCCGGGACGCACCTCAGGGATGCAGGAAGGCTGCCGGAGCCGCTGTCGCCGGTGTCACCGTACTTGTAATCGACGGTGTACGGGGCGTTCATCACATACGACAGGCGGGCGCCCCAGTAATCCGTATTCGAAGTTTCGGTGCGGACGCACATCAGGTAGGATGTTCCGCGTATGGACCCCTTATCGTTGTTCCCTCCGGCGGTGATCTGCTGCCAGTTGTTGGTATTCTCCCTGCTGAAGGTGTCGTTGACGCCGTAGTCGTATCCGGCCGCGCCGCCGGTCTTAGCCGGAGCGCCGGTGGCGACTACGTAGCTTCCGCTTTTGGATGTCGTGGAGGCGGGAACATCCCAGAGCTCGCTGCTCTTGTTCATGGTCACGATGCATCCGCCGCCGGGAGAGCCCACTCCAGTGGATTTGGAATTGCCTATAGTGGTCGGCTGGAGGTAGTTCCCGGTGTAGTACGCCTTGTTCCTAATGCCGAAATCGTCGATGTAATCCCCGACGTTGCCCCATGTGTTCTCCAGGAGGATGGATACCCCCTTGGTCCCCTTGGTCGCTTTCTCGGAGAAGATGGTCCCTTTCTCGTAAGCGGAAGAAGTGGATCCGGTGGACTGCCGGGCCACCCTGTTCCCGTCCACGCCGCCAACGACCCCCATCCCCATCACGTATTGCGAATCCTTGCTGCCCATGATGGTGTAGGCCATCATCTTGTAGAGGGACCAGCCGTAGAAGTTCCATATCCCGTAGTATCCGGATTTCTCGCCGTCGGCGTACGTGGTGGTTTCGTTGTTCTTCGCGTAGATCCTGAAATATCCCAGGGAGGTGTCGACCTTGGGCGTCTCTCCCGCTTTGGAGAGGAGCTTGTTGGATCCGTTGATATTCTTTACGGACCCCTCGTACACGCCCAGGGCGAGGTACGGGTACACCCTGTCGGTGCTCCATTTCTTGTTCCCGTCCGAGCTGAACGTATGGGCGTATGCGAACATGCTGTCCGAAGGCGCGGTGTATTCGGCGCTCTTATCGTCGGTGAAGAACCCCTTGTCGTTGGAGAGGTAGAGGCATCCGGTGGTCGCATCGGAATACCAGTAGACCGTCGGGACGATTAGCATGATGTTGTACTTGTCCTTGCTGTACCCGTTGCCCGCAAGCGTCTTGCTTGTGATGTTCTCGGGATCGAGGACGTATGCGATCTCCCCCGCCTTCATGCTGATCGGGGCCTCGACGCGGAAGTCGGGGTTGGTGGATTCCGTGTAGGCGGTGAGGTTGATGGCCGCGTAGAACACGTTGAACGGGCCGAGGCCGGTGCTCCTGTCGAAATCCCAGAAGCTGTTGAGCACGACGTTGTCGCCCATGTTGCCATCGGCGCCGGAGGGCATGGTGGACACGTACTCCTCGCCATTCCAGACCAGGACATCGAGGATCCTCGTGTTGTTGTCATCGTACTTCAGGATGTACCCGTAGTCGCCGCCCTCGGGGAGGAAGCTATTCTGCGTATCAGCATCGGAGCCGGAGAATGCCGTCATCGGCACCGTCAGCATTATCGCGACGATGAAAAGTGCGGTTGCGGCTGCACCGATGCGTCCGTTCCTCATCCGGCTATCCTCCTGTATATGCATCTCTGCACCACGGGGTGGTGCTGATTACTGGAACGAATGCGCCCATAGTAGTTAATAATTAACTTGACGGGTGCGCGCAGGTAATGATGGAAGAATAGTGAAAGGCGAGGGGGCGGACCCCCTCGGTTGGAGTTTTATCAGAGGTTCACGGGAGTGATGTGGACTCCCAGTGCCAGCTCCTCCTTGCTCATGCCCATGGCCAGCCCGAAGAGCTGGGACAGGTGGAGAACGGGGAAGCTGTATCCCAGGTCCTTCTGGACACCGTCGAACTGGAGGTGGCAGAACGGGCAGACGTCGATGATCATCTCGGCCTCGCTCTCCTTCATGTTCTCGAGGTTGGTCTGGGTGAACTTCTTGGCGACATCGCCGAACGCGGCCTTCAGACCACCGCCGGCTCCGCAGCACAGCATCTTCTGCTTCCTGGGCATGCTCTGGCATCCGGTGGCCTCGATGAGCTCGTCGAGGATCTTGGGGTCCTCGGGGTCATCCAGTCCCTTGATGTTGCTGGGCTTGAGGAAGTGGCATCCGTAGAAGGCGGCGACCTTGTAGGACAGGGGGTTGGTGACCTTCTCCTTGATGGCGTCGACACCGACCTCGTTGTAGAGGACCTCGGCGAAGTGGTGGACCTTGGTGGTTCCCTTGTACTCCATTCCGATCTCCTTGAGGATCTTGTTGACCTCGGCCAGCAGCTCCTTGTCGTGGGCGAGCTCGTGGGCGGCGTCGAACAGGGATCCGTAGCATCCGTTGCAGATGGTCACGATCTCCAGGCCCTCCTTCTCGGCGAGGGCGAGGTTCCTGGCGGCGGCGGCCAGCCAGGTCTTCCTGTTGAATGCCCTGATTACTCCGGGAGCGGGGCAGCAGCTCGCGTCCTTCAGGTCGACCAGCTCGATGCCGAGCTTGGCGCAGACCTCTCTCGTGGATTTCTCGATACCGGGGTATCTGAGGGGTGCGATGCAACCGAGGAAAAATGCGTACTTTGCCATTTGAATCACTCCTGAGTAATGGAATCGAATCCCGTGAGGGACAGGATCTTGTCGAGGTCGGCCTTGGCCTTGTCGTTGGACAGGACGGTGGGCGGGAGCTCGGGCAGTCCGATCTCCTTCCTGAGGGCGGAGATCTTGTCGTCCACCTTGACGGCGTGTCCGAAGGCGGCCAGGTTCTTGGCGGTTCCCTTGTGCTGGGGCCTCATGTGTCCCTCTGCGACGGCGATGTTCCTGAGGGCGATGACGATGTCGACGATGGGGACCTGGCGGGGGCACCTCTCGACACAGGTGTAGCAGGTGCTGCACTCCCAGAGCTCGTCGGAGTTGATGATCTCGTCCTTGAGTCCGAGCTGGGCCATCCTCATGAGCTTCCTGACCCTGTAGGAGGTCTGCCTCCCGGAGGGGCAGCCCGCGGTGCAGGTTCCGCACTGGAAGCACATCTTGACTTCCTCGCCGCCGGCAGCGGCGATCTCTTTGTAGAAATCGGGGTTGGGCGTAACCATAGTAATCGAGCCGATGGACGATTTTCCTTGTATTTAATAGGGTATGATTTTTCGTGGATGCTATTATCCTTTTGGATAAAGCCCCGGTCCCGATAATCGGCGATTCCGCTACCGGAACCGTCGGAAATAGCCTCCAAACGGGGCATTTTTATTTAGGCTGGCCTAAGAATCGGATGCTCCTGGACTTCGCCGCCCTCATGACCTTGGCGATGTTCCTGGTCTCCTCGCGGTAGATCGCGGTGACCGCATGGCGGAGCATGTTGGGGTCTATGGCGCTCTTGAGCCTCAGGTTCTTCCTTATCAGCATGAGCTCGTCGATGAAGAAGCTCTTATTGGAACCGAGGAGGTCCGACAGCGAGAATGTCTCCGCATCGATGCTGTATTCCCTTCCTTCGGAATCCATGAACATGAACGCGACCCTCTGGGCACCGTACCTGTACCTGATGAACGATGGGCCGTTATCGACCAGCACCATGCCGATGTAGCCGATCTCGTCCATGACGAACTCCTCCGCATCGAACAGGTACAGGGGGTCGTCGATGATCGCCAGGTCGGCGCGCCCCTCCCTCATCATCCTGATGTTGTACTCGTCGTCGGAGACGATGATGTGGGCGTTGGGGATCTTGGCGGAGGAGAGGACGGACATCATGAGGTCCTCGGTGACCGGGCTGCAGCACACGGTGAAACCATGCTCGATATCCCCGCGGTAGGTCATTGAATCGGCGATGCTGGCTATCTTCTCCCCCTCCTCTGTCAGCGACGATCCGGAGGGGGTGGTCTTCAGCACCGGGGAACCCACCGCATCCTCGATGTTGGAGATGTACTTGTGGAGGACCGGGACCGATATCCCCAGGCTCCTGGCGGCGGCGGTCTGGCTGCCGGTGCTCTTGACGGCCGACAGGGCCTCCAGCTGCCTGTACGTCACTGTCTTGCCGTTGATCACCAGGGAGGTCTGAGGGACTATGTCCATGCAGTGACGACTGTTACCCTAAAAGATAAAACTTCCCGCGCAGGCCAAATATACGACGTCGCCGATTACCGCACTATGAGATTCCCCCGCCCGATCCGCAAGGGGGACGCCATAGGCGTCACCGCACCCTCGTCGGGGATCACCGATCCCCTTGACCTGGTCCGCCAATCCTCGGCGGTATCCCAGCTCGGGCTGAGGGGGTACGATGTCAGGATGACCCGCAACGTTTTCACCGACGAAGGCGGGAGGAGCTCCTCCGGCGGGGAGAAATGCGAACAGTTCGCATCCCTGCTGAGGGATCCTGATGTAGGCTGCATCGTGGCCGCCAAGGGAGGCGATTATCAGATAGATATGCTGCCTATCTTCGACTGGGGCCTGTGGGAGCAGGAGCCGAAATGGTTCCAGGGATACTCCGACAACACGGTGTTGGCGTTCAAGGCCACCGCGGAGCACGACATAGCCAGCATATACGCCGGCAATTTCTCCGATTTCGGCATGAGGCCCTGGCATCGGAGCATCGAGGACGACCTCGCGCTGCTAGAGGGGAAGGCATCGCAGTTCCAGTCCTACCCGTTCCACGAGGACGGCTTCCACGACAGGGTCACCGGCACCGAGGCGGTGTCCGACGACTCCCCCACATGGTGGATGGCCCAGTACTGCGAGGAGAGGTTCTCCGGAAGGCTGATCGGGGGATGCATGGACGTCCTGGAATGGTTCGTCCGCACGGATTCCGCCGATCCCTCACGCTTCATCGGGGACTACGGCTCCGACGGGATAGTCTGGTACATGGAGACGTACGATATGGATGCCGACCGCGTGAGGAAGATGTTCTCCCTCATGGGGGAGAAGGGTTGGCTGAAGGATGCATCCGGTTTCGTCTTCGGCAGGCCGCTGTTCTTCGAAGGAGAATACATCGATACCGTCATGGACTGCATATCAGATCTGGAGGTTCCAGCCGTTTTCGATGCGGATGTGGGCCACAAGGCCCCCAGGATGCCGTTCGTGAACGGTGCGCTGGCCGATTTCGCCGTCTCCGACGGCGCGTGCACCCTGAAGTACGCTTTCCGGCGATTGGGCAACGGTTATAATATCAATCCACGCTCGGAGTGGCGATGATTTGGATCGCGGTGTGCCTTGTAGCAGGGGCGGTCATGCTCTATTTCGGATCGGAGTGGCTGGTCCGCGGAGCCAAGGGGCTCGCCCTCCGTCTCGGGGTATCGCCGTTCGTCATCGGGCTCACCATCGTGGCATTCGGATCCTCCGCGCCCGAATGCATAACCTCGGTGGTTAGCACCGATGAGCCATCGATAATCATCGGGAACGTAGTAGGGAGCAATATAGCCAACGTCGGCATGGCTATAGGTTTGGCCGCGCTGGCCGGCCCCATGGCCGCCAAATACGAATCGATGAGAATCGAGATATCTGCCATGATCGCGACGGCCGTCGGGCTGTGCGCCCTGGGATTCATGGGGGACGTGGGGAGGATATCTGGAATATGCATGATTGCCCTGCTATTCGTCTTCCTATACGTGGTGTTCACCAGCAAGAAATCCGACGATTCCGGCAAGGAGATGTACGAGAGCGATTCGTCTGAACCGGATCAGATGAAGACATGGCTGCTATGTGTTCTGTGCGTCGTGGGCATGGTTCTGCTCTACTTCGGCGCCAAGTACTTCATCGCCGGTGCCAAGGACCTGGCGGAGCTCATCGGCGTTTCCGATCTGGTCATTGGTCTGGTGGTCGTGGCCATAGGGACATCCCTGCCGGAGATCTGCATCAGCACCCTGGCCGCAAGGAAGGGCGAGGCCGATCTGGCGGTCGCCAACATCGTGGGCAGCAACATCTTCAACATACTGTTCGTCCTGGGAATCGGCGCGGTCCTGGTGGATGTCCCGATAACCGATTCTGTCCTGACGTTCCATCTGCCCGTGATGCTGCTGTTCAGCGTGGCTATGTATCTGGTCGTGAGGTCCAAAGGCAGGATAGACAGGCCTATCGGAGCGGTATTCGTCGGGATGTACGCCTGCTACATCGGGATAATGGCAATGGTACCGTCCCTGATGATGCGATCCGAAAATTATGATAAAGGGGCGAGAGCCCCTGTTTTGACCCCATCGGCACAACTGCGCCACGGGGGCGGCATCGGGGATTCCGAAGGACGGAGCGATGCAGGACACGGGCTCCGCATCGTATGCGGGAAGCCCCTCCAGCATCTCGGACTCCACATCCTCTGGCTCATCCTCTTCCTCCTCGTCAGGCAACTGGAGGGCGAAATGTCCGCCGACGCAGAGGATGACGATGATTCCCAGCACGATGATGCCCTGGATCTTGTTATCCAAATCCATGATCGAGAGAATATTTAGGCATACTTAAACATTGTCAGGGCCATCGGTCCGAGCGGGACCTTGGCTTGCCCACTCCCTTCACGGTGACTTTCATCTCTGCGATAAGCTCGTTGTGCAGGGCGTCGACCATGATCGAGGTCTCCTTCGCATCCACGGTGATGACCACATCCTCGGCGAGGGCGCTGTCCATGGCCTCCTGTACGAACTTCCTGCCCTGCTCCTCGGCGAATTTCAATCCCTCCTTGAAGGATTCTATGTAGAACCTGCCGAGCCTGGAGTAAACGGTGCAAGCGGGGTCCGCGCCATCGACCTTGGCCGTGGGCTGGAACATGTCGTCCGCCTTCCACTGGTAGTAGTGGCGGTGCAGGCTCGCCCCCGACACGGGCTGCACTATGAACTCTATCTGCTCCTCGATCTTCCCGATTATGGCGCCGACGGCGTTCCCCACATCGTAGTTCTCCGGGATGATGAGGGTGGTGCCCAGCCTCTTGGCGACCTCCGGCAGCATATCGTAGGTGGGCCCTCCGATACCGACGATGGGCTTGGTGATCGTCACCTTGAAGCGGTAATCCCTGCCGTCCCTGCCGTTGACCGACTGGTCCACTAGATTCAGCCCGAATCCGTCCAGGTCCAGGATGCCCTTGTCCTCGTATACGACCTTCCTTATGATCTCCTTGGAGATCTTGTCAGTGACCATCCCGTCCACCCTGGCAATGAGCTCCTCGGGGGTCAGTTCCAGCTTGCGCGCGACGATTCCTATGGCGAGGCGGGACGCCTCCGCATCGTAGGCGGTGAACTCGCCGCGGGCGTGCATCATATCTGTGGGGGTCAGCCCGACCCTCTGCACCAGTCCCAGCTCCTCCATCCTCGGGATGTCGAAGGCCGCCGGGTTCTCGTGCAGGGCGGTCTTGGCCTCCGGGAGGGAGCGGGGATCCCCGGAGATCAGATCGAGGAACCTGGCATCCGCCTCGGAGACCATCCCGGGCTTCGGGTCCTTCAGCTTGATGAAGAACTCCGTATCCATGATGATGTTGCGCTCGTACTTCGCTTCGGGGAACTCCACCGGCTGGCGGGCCATGATGGCCTCCAGCCTGCCGCGGAGCGACGGGTATTTGCTGGATGCGACGCACACCGGCATCACCTTCAGCGATGACATGTAGAGGTTCTTCCCGTTCAGGATCACCCTGCTGTCCCCTCCCAGGCCCGCCGTGGTGATCTCCGCGGCCATGACCCTGGTGCGGTATCCCCCTATGATGGCGCCCTCCGGGTCCAGATGCGGCCTGCCGTCCCTGATGACGCCGATATCGGTGGTGGTCCCGCCGATGTCCACGACTATGGAATCCAGGCAACCAGCCAGCTTGTTGGCCCCGTTGATGGAGGATGCGGGCCCGGACAGGATGGTCTCGATGGGCCTCTCCCTGGCCATGGCCTCGCTCAT
>CAMMYR010000007.1 GCA_946528255.1 uncultured Methanomicrobiales archaeon
CGTCCCGGTGGACGAGGATTCCATCGGCGAGATCCTCAGGAGGGGCTTCGATGCCGTATCGGATGCCGTCAGCACACCCGTTTGCTTCCGCGCGCCGTACATGGCCTGCAACGATGCTTTGCTGGATGCGGTGAAGGACCTGGGGATACGCCACGATTCTTCCTTCTATTCGGACGGGGTGCGGCCTCCCTACGCGCTCCCCAACGGCATCACGGAGCACCCGGTCCCCAAAGGGAGGGACGGGTCCGGGAAGCCGATCGCAATGTACCTCTGGCCGCTCCACGAGGGCAGGCGCGATCCCTCCGATTACATAGGGTTCGCATCCTCCGCGGATGGGGACCTCATAATCGCCGACCACACATGGCATATGGCGGAAAGGCGCAACGGGATATTGTCGGAAGAAGAAAGGAAGGAAAATGTTTCGAGGACCAGGGATACCCTCGCGGGAATCCTGGACCTCGGTTTCGAACCGAACATCCTGGTTCGGTGAGCCGTCTGAGCCGATTCGAGGGCCTGCCCGCAGTTGGGGCAGAAGGCGAACGGGTTCAACGTCGAAATCTCGCAATTACAGTAGGCGCATCTCATCGCCGATAGGGTATGCGACGATGGGATTTAAGGGGTCGGTCATCACCATTCCGGGCATAAACTACTCTAACTTTGGTTGGATGAATTTCATTCGCACAGATGTGTCTGGCCATGGACATCTACCATGTACGCGGTGACAATGGATGATCGATTGCGGACTGCATCCAATGTACAGAAATCTCCACTGGAAACAGTGGGGGGTATGGGTACCTCCGGTAAGTCCGGAAAGGCCATGGAAAAAGGGATCCCCGCCCTCCCGGGCGGGTAATGGATTTTCACTTGAGGGCCTTGGCGAGCCCGATCAGGCCGACGAGCAGGAGGACGACTCCGCCCACCCTGATCAGGATGTCCGAGATGCTGCCGGCGTCGTCGACGAAGAGACCGACGATGATGCAGACACCGCACAGGAGCAGCAGGGCCGCCATGATGGTGTTGGCGGTGCTTGAGCCGGTATCCATGTCCAGGCCGATCTTCTCGCCGACCGATCCCAGCGCGAAGCCGAGCATGGGCAGGGCGCACAGTATCAGGATGATACCGACGATGATCTCCGCGATGGGAGTCCACGACAGGATCACGATGATGATACCCATTATTATCAGAATGAGGCCGCCCTTGAGGCTGTTGGTCTGCATAACGATCTCGAGGATTCCCACGAGGATCATGATGACTCCGGAGATCCAGAAGATCAGGTTGATGGACCCGTTTCCGAAGGCGAGCATGACGATACCGATGAGGACGTACATCAGCGCGAGCAGGATGGAGTCCCCAGTGATCGCTTCCTTTATGGTTTTAGCCATATAATCACCTGATTCTGTGATTGCTGGAGTGGTTATTATAGGTAACCCGCGGGAAAGCTGGTAAGTCCGGCCGCCGCGGGCCCCGTGAACCTATTTATCCTTAATCCGCATCGTAAAGCCCATGGCAGACCTGCACGACCGCTGGGTCGCGGAGAGGAGGAACGAGCACTACTACAAGCTCGCCAAGAAGCTGAACTACCGCTCCAGGGCATCCTTCAAGCTGATCCAGATAGACAACCGCTTCGGCATATTCCAGCCGGGCGACGCGGTGGTCGACCTCGGCGCATGCCCCGGGGGATGGCTGCAGGTGGCGCAGGAGCGCACATGGCCCGAAGGGAAGGTCATCGGCGTCGACCTGAGGTACATCAAGCCCCTGGAGGGCGTGGAGACCTTCGTCGGCGACATAACCGAGGACTCCACCATGATCGAGCTGCTCCGCAGGTTCGGGGGGAAGGCCGATGTCGTATTGTCCGATATGGCCCCGAACATCGCAGGCCATTATTCCATGGACCATGCCAGGTCCATCAACCTCTGCATGTACGCCGTGGACGTCTGCGACCGCATCCTCAAGAAGGACGGCAAGCTGGTCATGAAGGTCTTCATGGGCGACATGTTCGATTCCCTCATGGCGGAACTGGAGAAGAGGTTCCAGTCCGTCAAGGTCCATTCCCCGGATGCGTCCAGGGACACCTCTTCGGAAGTGTACGTGATCTGCCAGGGCTTCCTGGCCAAGGAGAACGTGGACCTCAAGATGCCGGAGGAACCGGAGAAGAAGAGGGACTTCAAGGCCAAGGGCGGAGTGTTCCGAAATCCTGCCTTTCTAGATAATTGAGAAAAGAAAGATCGGGGCCGGAGCCCCGTTGATAGTTTGTTTCAGCAGAGCTGCGCGTCGTACTCGCCGGCGCGAACAGCCGCCTGGAAGTCCTTGGGGTTCTTGCCGTCGATGGTGACTCCGGCGGAGACGCAGTTTCCTGCGACCTCCATGACCCTGGCCTTCATGTCTGCACCCAGCAGGTCGTCCGCCTTCATGTCGGCGATCTTCTTGGCCTGCTCGATGGTCAGGTTACCGACCTTCTCGGTCTTGGGGTTGTGGGCTCCGCCCTCGACTCCCAGCTCTCCCTTGATCAGGTCGAACATGGGAGGGGTTCCGATCTTGATGTCGAACGACTTGTCGTCGTTGATCAGGATCTTGACGGGGACCTTCATTCCGGCGAAAGCCTTGGTCTTATCGTTGATCGCAGTAACGACCTGGCCGATGTTGACCCCTTTGGGGCCGAGCGTGGATCCGAGGGGACCGGCGTTGGCCTTGCCCCCATCAACCAATATCTCAACAGTGTCTACCATTGTAATCACTTCTCCTTTTCAAGCACCCTCACGCTGTCTCCTTTGACAGTGACGGGTATGGGGACCATAGCCTCGATGAGCTCAACGGTGATCTCCTCCTTGCTCTGGTCGATCTGCTGCACCCTTGCCTTCTCACCCTTGAACGGACCGTTGACGAGTTCGACGATGTCGCCCTCGACGATCCCTATGACCGCGGAGACGGGTGTGAGGTAGGCGCTGATATCATCAATAGTGGTCTGCTTGCCTGGATCGTCGGATTCGACGAAGGACCTGGCCTTCTTGATGTCCCTGCCCTTCTCGCGGACGCGCTCCGTGTTCATCCCTTCGACGAACACGTAGCCCCTGAGGCCCTGGGGGCTCAGGATGGCGTAGATGTCCTTGACCTTGGTGTCGGCTTTCGCCTTAGCGTACAGGTCCAGGACGACGCTCTTCTCCTGATCCATCTGGGTCTTGAGAATCATAATCGACTGCTGAGCGACCGCCTTGAAACTGATGGATGCGCTGTCCGGACCGTCGGAGAATGTGACCTCGACGGTGACGTTGTCATCGTACCTGGCGCCGCTGGGGCACTCGACGACGAGCCTCATCTCCTTGGCCTTGTTGCCCGGGAGCTTGATGCTCGCGCTGCTGCTGCTTGTGAAATTCGAGAATATCTCGGAGCCCGCATCGTGGAGGCTGACCTCCCAGTCGGGCGCGTTGCTCGCATCCGGTCCCGCGACCACGGAGAACGTCGCGCTCACGGAATCCGAATCGGATGCTACGGTGAAAGGCCACTCGACCTTCCCTCCGGCGGACACCTTCATCAAGGGGGTCTCGCCGCTTATCTGTATGGACATGGTTGCACCCCGGTATCAGAAATATCTGGGCAGTACGTCCATGATCCACCAGATGGCGAATCCCACGGCTCCGATCAGGATGATTCCGAGTCCGGTGATGTACATGGTCTTGACGTACTCCTCCCTGCTGGGCGTGCGCGCCATCTTCAGAATCCTTCCGTACCTTCCCTTCCCGAATCCGCGGGCCTTGGTCTCGAACTCCTCCTGGAATTCGTATGCCGCTGAGTCTTCATCTGCCATAGTATCGTTCTCCAAGCTTTAGCAGTCTGCGGTCCTCGTTACCACTGAAGGATAACAAGCGCAGAATGACCCCTTTAACTTAATGTTAATTATAAAGGTTTCTGAGCCGCGCACGGTGATGGACGCGCGGGCGCTCTATTCTTTATACGGGCAATCGCCTTCGGTAGCCATATGATAGCCCGCGTCCTCCCCCCGCTGCTGTTCATCGCGGCCGTCCTGGCTTTCGCCTCGGCCGCCGACGGGTCGGATTCCGATGACAGGGTCTTCACGGAGGGGGACTTCGAGTACATGCTCATCGGCGAGGAGGCGGTGGAGGTCAGTGAATACGCCCCCGTGGAGAGCAGGGCGTCCGTCGAGATCCCCGCGTACGTCGCACACGAGGGCACCGAGTACGTCGTCGTCGGGATCGGCTGCATCTTCAACAACGAGGGCATCACATCGGTGAGCATCCCGGAATTTGTCTCCTGGATAGACTATCCGGGAGTGGCCTTCAGCGGGAGCGGCATCGAGGAGATAAAGGTCGATCCGTCGAACCGTTATTTCGAATCGGTAGACGGCATCCTCTTCGACGACAAGATGCGCGAGATCCTGAGGTACCCCTGCGGGAAGGCGGGGGACGGCTACGCCGTGCCGGACAGCGTCGTCATCGTGGGGGAATCCGCGTTCTCCGGGGCCCGCCTCAAGTCGGTGGACATCCCCTACGGCGTGATGGAGATCGGCGGATCCGCATTCTACGGGTGCTCGGAGCTGTACTCGCTCAACAACATCGGGGAGTACAATGTGCTCCCGCAATCCCTGACGGTGATGGAGCCCATGGCGTTCTACGGCTGCGCCAAGCTGAAATCGCTGATCCTGTCCTCGAACCTGAAGGTCATCGGCGAATTCTCCTTCCAAGGGTCGGGAATCACATCCATCACCATACCCGGTTCCGTCCTGTCCATCGGAGTCGGCGCGTTCGCATCGTGCGAGGACCTCGCGGAGCTGGAATCGGACGGCACCAGGTACGAATCCATCGACGGCTCGCTGTACGAGGTCCAGGGAGATGGGCTCGCGCTGATCGCATACCCTGCGGGCAACCCCGCGGAGGTGTTCATCCCCCCGGAGAAGATGTCCGATATCGAGAGCTACGCCTTCAGCGGCGCGGTGCACCTCAAGGAGGTCATGCTCCCCAAGACCATGACCGCCCTGGACTTCGGGTCGTTCATCGACTGCCGCTCCCTGGAGAGGATAGACCTGTCCAACGTGGCCGTCATCGGCACCGGGGCGTTCCTGGGATGCGAGAACCTGAAGGAGATCGTCTTCGGGGAATCCCTCTACAGCATCGAATCCATGGCCCTCAGCGGGATCGCCGCGGAGGAGATCTCGCTACCGTCCTCCCTGCGCCTGGTGGAGATCGGGGCGTTCCGCTCCAGCCCGAATCTGAGGACGGTCGCCTTCGGGGAAGACTGCAAGGCGGAGATCGGCGCGGGCGCATTCCTGGAATGCCTCAGCCTGGAGCAGATAGAATTCCACGGGGACGGCATAGTGCTCGACGAGAATTCGCTGGACATCGGGACCAAGGATAACCCGATGACCGTGACGATAATCAAGGACAAGGGCCTGGATATCCCGGAGGATGCCGCGGGCGAATACACCGAATTGGACGTCCGCAACTGGGGCGAGCGCCCCTATCCGTACGAGAACTTCATCGGCGTCGCCATATGCATACTCGTCCTGCTGGGCATCATATGGCTGTTCAGGGGGGTCCGATCTTGAACCTCATATCCCGCATGGCCGAGTCGGTGAGGGACGTCCGCGACAACAAGACCGTCCTGATGGCGATGATCAGGAGGAACACCGCCGGCCGCTACAAGAGCTCCTATGTGGGATTCATCTGGCACATGCTCCTGCCCATCCTGATGATAGCCGTCCTCACCATCACTTTCACATACATCAGGCCCCGCCCCCTGGAGGATTTCTGGATCTACCTGAGCGCCGGGATGTTCCCCGTGACGTTCATATCCAGCAGCCTCAGGGGGAGGGCCATAATCTCCAATTCGAAGTACATCACCAAGATGAAGATGCCCAGGGAGATAGTCGTCATTTCATCGGTCGTGACGGATTTCCTGGCCGTGGTCTTCGCCTACATGTTCATCATCATAATCATCATGCTCTCGGGGCAGCCGGTCTACTGGCCGGGCTTCCTCATGCTCCCGGTGGAGCTGTTCCTGATGCTGGTGTTCGCCCTGGGATGCTCCTTCCTGATATCCACGGTCACGGTGTTCGTGAAGGATGTGGGGTACCTGATGAGCATCCTCATGAGGCTGGTCATCTGGATCACGCCCACCTTCTTCCTGGCCAGCGAGGCCAAGGGCATCCTGGACACCATCGTCTGGTACAATCCCTTCACCTACTACGTGGAGACCTTCCACGACATCATCTACTACGGCACGTTCCCGCACCTGGAGTACCTGGCTCTCAGCGCGATACTGGCGGTCGTCATGCTCCTGATAGGCTGCTACGTGTTCTTCCGCTACGAGAAGCGGTTCCCGGAGGTGCTGCGATGGAGGATGATATCGTCATCAGGATCAGGGGCATGAGCAAGTCCTACACCATCGTGGACCCGTCCATCGAGAGCCGCTTCGCATTCAAGAAGAAGACGAAGCGCCCGATCTTCGACGATGTAGACCTGGACGTCAGGAAGGGGGACATAGTCGGCGTCATCGGCCGCAACGGATGCGGCAAGAGCACGTTCCTCAAGCTGGTCTCCGGCATCCTCGAGCCGGACAGCGGCACAATCGAAGTCAAAGGCAAGGTGGCCAGCATCCTGGAGCTCAGCATGGGCTTCCACGGGGACCTCTCCGGGAGGGAGAACATCATTCTCAGGAGCGAGCTGTACGGCATACCCAGGGACGAAGTCCTCGCCAACATAGACAGCATCATAGAGTACACCGACCTGGGCGTCTACATAGACAACCCGGTCAGGACGTACTCGTCCGGCATGAGGTCCCGCCTGGCGTTCTCCGTGATGGTGAACGTGGATGCGGACATCTTCCTTGTGGATGAAGCGCTCAGCACCGGCGACATGGCGTTCGCCTCCAAGGCCTCGGAGCATCTCAAGAATCTGGTCCGCAGCGGGAAGACCGTATTGTTCACATCCCACAGCCTGGGCACCATCAAGGGCACCTGCAACCGCGCCATATGGCTCTCCGACCGCACGATAAAGATGGACGGGGACCCGGAGGACGTGGCTGAGGCATATACGCGCTCGATCAACGATTCCTTCGACGAGACCCTCCACCTGGCCAACGACGGCTCCTCTTCTGCCCAGTATAGGCTGTACACCTTCTACCGCGACGGCAGGGGCGTGGAGATGGACCCGGCGGAAGCCAGGAGATGGCTGGAGGCGGCGGCGCTCAGGGAGCACCCCATGGCATTGGCCGACCTGGCGGACATCCTCATGTCCGAGGGGAAGGAGGAAGAGGCGCTGGCTATGTTCGGCAAAGCCGCCGAATGCGGCAACTACGAGGCCAGGAGGAAGTACGCCACCCTCCAGAGCGATACCCTGGGGGAGATCGAGGAGCTCCGCGAGATCATGAAGTCGTTCTGCGATTCCGGATATCCCAGCGACTACTACAACTACGGCAACCTGATGTTCAGATCGGCGATCTCCGCCGGTGACCGCCGGGAGGCATTGGAATACCTGAAGAAAGCCTCGGAGCTGGGATGGAGCGATGCGGATGTCCTGCTGGGACAGATGTACCGCGACGGCATCGGCGCCGAGAGGAACCCCGCAAAATGCATAGAATACCTATCCAGGGCGGCCGAGAACGGCCACCCGAAAGCGATGTACATGCTCGGTGACCTGTACAGCGACGGGAAATACATCGAGAAGGACCAGGAGCAGGCGTTCAAGTGGTACCTGATGTCCGCCTATTCCGGCAATGCCAGATCGCAGTACCAGGTGGCACAGATGCTGGCATCCGGCACCGGGACCGAAAGGGATGACGAGGAATCCAGGATCTGGTTCGGAAGGTACTCCAGCTCCATGGTCAACGATTCCCGCAGGATAGCCAGGGACATCCTCGCTTCGCGCCGCGGGGACATCAGGCTGTCCGACGACCTCCTGAAGTCCATGTCCCTCAGCTTCGATCCCCGCTCCATGACCGCGCTCGCATCCAAGTACAGGTCCGGGAAGGGATTCAAGAAGAGCCCGGACGGGGCCCTGGATCTGCAGAGGAAGGCCGCCTTGGCCGGCGGAGCCCCACGCACCAGGCTCGCCGAGATGCTCATCGAGGATAACGGCGGGAAATGCACGAAGGAGGCCTTCGACCTCATAGCCAGCGCTGCCGCGATGGGGGATTCGTCAGCCCTCTTGAAGCTGGCATACCTCTACAGGGACGGCGAGTGCTGCGAGCCGGATCTCGCCAAGTACCGCATGTACATGAGGATGGCCGCGGAGCACGGCAACCGCGATGCGAAGAAGACCGTCATCGACTGGAGGAACCGCACCGAGCGCCGTAGATCGAAGAAGGCATCCGGAAGCAAAGAGGGCAATAAAGAGAAGTGAGTGCCCTGCCGGAGCAGAGAGGAGCTCTTGACGAAACCCCTGCAAGCCTTCTCAGGCCGCGGAACGAACCGCCACCGCCGAAACGGTGTGCCACCACTTCTAATCGGAGGGTGTGGGCTTGACCCCATACCCGCATTTCTGCACCGCGAGAGCGGTCCCGATCCGGGAAGGGGAACATGGCGAACCATCACCCGCAGACGCCTCTGCGGGGGGCTAAGCATTCCCCTACCCAGCACACCGGACAGGACCTGCATCACTGCAGGAGCACGCACTGAAGCGTGCTTGGGCAAGACCGGCTCACACCGATCCCCAGAGAAGGTGGTACACACCCCCCACACCCTGTTCCGATGCTTCCGATGGGTGCTATCCAGCACTGCGGCTCTCACCGCCTTCACCAGATTTCCCTGGCTACTCCCACCGGGCCACAGACGGAGACGCGACCGGCTCACACCGGACGGCGGGATCACTCCCGGAAGCTGTCACCAGCAACCCCCGCTCCTGCGACTTAGCAGACCAAGGCCCCCATCCGGGAGCCTGGGTGACCGTCGCCACCCAACACACACATGGTGCGCCTGACTGCTCACAGCCGACTGCATGATCGCTCATGCCGGCCTCCTCGCGGAGACCGAGGCTCTGGCGCTGACACCCCATCCCCTGAGGGGATGGGCTGATATGCGTCCGGGACAGCCGAGCCGAAGGGCGAACCCTCCGCTCAACCGAGCCTGACGCTGCCAGCGTCCTTGCGCGATGCTCTCAGCGCTCACGCGCCGCGACTGCAGCACCGATCCATGCGGACCTGCACTGCAACCTCGCACCTTCCCATGGCCGAAGCCTGGTACGCAATCTAACCACCGGATTACCCGATGCTATGATTCCACAGAGTCACAGTTGAGTTAGACAAACTATTACATGTGCTTACGATATTTTAAACTTTGCTATAGTTGTTCGAACCTACCGTTATGGGGCTACAGAAATGATCACGATCGGGGAAATCTGAATGGATGATTCAGACGCGCCTGTGCGAATAAACCGTTATATAGGGGTGGCCGATAGGGGACACAACCTCAAGAGGTGTGAACATGGAAGAAGAGGTATTGTGCAACGTAGAACTCGTCAAAGAGAACAACGACTTCATCATCAAAATCCAGAGCGACCTGGGCGGATCCAGGGAGTACAAGTCCGTTAGCTTCGAGGAAGTCCTCGAGCAGCTCATGCAGGATCTCCAGGAAGAGTTCGAATCCCTCTGACCGGTGATACCATGGCAGACAACATCAAGCAGATCAACGACGTTCTGGACATGCTCGCCGACGACACCTCCGTCCCGAGGAACATAAGGAAGGGTGCCGCCGATGCGAAGGCCAGGCTCATGAACACCAAGGAGCCCATGGACGTCCGCGCCACCAGCGCCATCGTCATCCTCGACGATCTGGCCAACGACCCCAACATACCCCTGCACGGCAGGACCCTCATCTGGAACATCATCAGCCAGCTCGAGGTCCTGAGCCAGCAGAAGCGATTCTTCCGTTTTCCACTATCCATCCCCTCCCCCCTTTGGGGGAGGGGCATCATATCATTCCATCTGGACGACCCATTTGCCGTTCTTCTTCGATCCCGCCCTGCGGAGAACGCCCTTTTTCCTTAGCGATGCCGCTATGGCCAAACACGAGTTCGGTGTGATCCCGATGATTTCCGCGGCCCCCTTCATCGTCATATGCGGATCCGATCCCAGCAATGAGAGGAGACGCATCTCATTGTCCGATAGTTCGGGATCCTTCGCCTTGCCCCTGATCCTAGAAGCACTCCTGAGAGTGGCGAACTTGAGGGTTACTCTGACGTATCCCGGATTGATGTCGAATGCTTCCTGCCCATACTCCCTGACGATTATGGGCACCCCATGACCTGTGTGCTCGCTCAGACCCGCATTGATGAAGATCCTCATCAGCGACTCGTTCACCGGTCTGCTGATCCCTGCGAAGAAATCCTTTTCGGATTCTCCATATGGTATGGATCCGTTGGAGATGATCTCGATACGATCGTCGAATACATGGACGGTAGGCGGTGCGCCCGTGGTCCACGTGTTATGCACGACGGCGTTGATCCATGCCTCCCTGAACGATTCCGTGTCGAATAATCTGATGTCCCTTCTGACAGGATTGCTCATGTCCACGGCCGTTTCGTTCAACGATGATACGAGGTCCGCTACCTGCTCCATCTCCTTTATCAGGGACCTGCCGGAGAAATCGGTGCGGAATGATATCGCGGTCTTATCCGTGCCTCCGAATACGACCACTGTGAGCGGTATGTTGTTCTGATCGGAGAGCAGTTCGGCCTGCATGCTGAATGATCCGTCCGGCAGAAGCAGTCCCATATTGACCGCTAGGGATTGTTGGTCCATCACATGGAATCCGTTGTCCTCCAGGGCCGAGGTCAGCTCTTTGAACGTGAGGTCCTGCCTGAATGCCCTGGTCCCTCTCAGCAGATCGGAACAGGATTGGAACAATCTCCTCAGTTCCCGGACCGGGACCTTCCTGTTCTCCTCGCCAGATCTGATGCGGAACTCCCCGTCCTTGGCGTATGGGCGATCATCCCCCTCGGCATATATCCGGATGTATTCCTTGCCCTCCTCTGTAGAGAGCACATCTATCACTGGAACGATCTTCGGCTCTATGCGGTTGCCGATCTCCTGGGAGATGGTGCGCAGGGTGTTCTTGCCGATCTGCACCCCGACTACGGTACCGTCGTCGCGAACCCCTATGTACACCGTCCCCATTCCATGCTTATTGAGCATAGCCGCGAGTGCCGAATACCCATCATCGCGTTCGGTCAGAGACTTTTTGAACTCCACCTTCTCGGTCTCGCGGCGTATTTTCATACAAAGTTATTGTTCCATTATTATTTAATATTATTTAATATTAAATATTATTTTCATAACCCGGAGGATTTTTTTCGACATGCCTATCATACGATAATGCGCGGAATGATAGCCACATGAGTCTGGCTAGAATATCAAAGTAGTCAATTATCGCATTTCCCCAAAATTCGAAATGCGGTTTTACTACATTTCCCCAATTTTCAAAATGCCGTTTTACTACATTTCCCCAAAATTCGAAATGCCGTTTTACTACATTTCCCCGAAATTTCTAAACCCGAATCAAGAGCGGCAACCGCCACCGAATTACCGTTCGGGACCTTCTCGATTCCACGATACCAAGGAAGTTCTGGAAGATCTCCACCCCGTGCTCCGTGTTCTCCACCTCGGGGTGGAACTGGACCCCATAGATCGGGCGTTCGAGGCACCTGACGGCCTCGTGGGGGCATGTAGCCGAAGAAGCCGTGACCTCGAACCCCTCCGGGACCCTCTTGACCTCGTCGTTATGCGATGCCCAGACCTGGAACCTGTCCGGGAGCCCTTTGAATAAATCATCGTGGCCGGAGACCTCCAGCTCCACCGGTCCGAACTCGGGCACCTTCCCGGGCCCCAGCTCCCCGCCGAAGTGCTGGCAGAGGAACTGCATCCCAGCGCAGACGCCCAGGATGGGGACGTCCGCCCTGTCGAGGTACACGCCGTTGTTCCCCATGGCGG
>CAMMYR010000008.1 GCA_946528255.1 uncultured Methanomicrobiales archaeon
CTATAGCGAGGGTGATATCGATGAATGAAGAGAAAACAATGGCAGTAAACGGACCAAAGATAAATCCCAGTTATGCTGGGATTATGAAGCGCACAGCAAGAGATTGTGTGTTCAGCAGCATGTTCAACGGTGAGACGGCCGAGAGCAGAAGATATCTTCTGGAAATGGACAGGGCCCTATACGGAGAGCAGGGGGTCACGGAAGAGGACATAGTTACGAGGAAACAGAGGCCCGTCTGTGTCTTGTGTGCGGTCAACAATGCCACTTACAGCGTTGGTGACAGGCTTGTGATCGTCGAAGAGGTTATGCCTACGTGCGATTGTCATCAGGACGAATCCTGCTTTGAGATCGATGATTCGGAGAACAGCTGTGAAAGCGATGATGATAGTTCTCCGTCCAATGATTATTCGAACATGAAGGTGGATCTCTGGATTATCCATTCAGGAACTGATAACCTGGGATGCAATGTGCCTATTCGTTGGATTCTAGGACCCGATGACTTTGGTAGTATCGCCGCCTCGGTCAGCGTAATCAGTGAAAAGAGTTCCTCTGGGATAGTGAAAGAATACCTGGAATGGTCCAGAAAGATTAACGATCTGATAAGAACCGAAGGAGATGGTTTGAGTCAGGATTCGATTCTAGAAAACATCGACAAAGCCATAGAGTCTGGCATATTGGAGAATTATCTGGCATCCCATCGGAAAGAGGTGTCGGATGCAATCCTTGGATCTATAGAGTGAGTTCAGGCGATTGAAGAAACAATACTTTGGCGGGCCAACGCCATCCAAACCATAAACTCATAAGCCCGGGCCCTGGTCTCCCAGGGCCCGGTAAAACCGGGCTCGGAGCCCTGTTTTCAAGGTTTTCAAGCAGTCTTCCTCTTATTCATGTAGAGGGGCACGCACAGGGCCAGGGCCACGATGATCACAACGGCCAGGGCCGCCAGGTACATGTAGTCCTTGTCCTTGGACGCGTCGTCGTCGAGGACGAACTTGGAGAAGGAGGTCAGCGAACAGACCAGGTACTTCTGTCCGTCCTCGTAGGCGATGACGCCGACCATGCGCTCCTTCTGACCGTTCACAATGTGGTACAGCACGGCATCGTCGCTCTTCACGGGCATCCAGATGATGAAGTCCGCGTTGCTGTCGATGGCGTAGGCGTTGTCGCCGAGGGGCACGATGCTGAAATTGACGGTTCCGACCTCCATCACGTCGCCGCTGTAGAAGACGGCGGAGTTGCCGCTCTTCAGCTGGACCTGGACGTAGTCGTAGTCTCCCTCGGGTCCGTCGAAGTAGACGGCATCGGAGTCGGAGATGACCTTGGTGTCCTTGACGACGGAGATCTTCGAGGCCTGAACGGATTTGACCTCGAGGTCGCCGACGACATCGTACCTGTAGATCCAGGTTCCATCGTCGATGTATCCGTAGGAGTTGCCGTCCTCATCGATGATGGCCACGGTACCCTCGCCGACGGGCATGGACACAGTGGACATGAACCTGACTTCCTGGCTCACTCCGTTGTAGGTGAGGGTGAACTCCTCTCCGCGGGCGTCCGCCGAAAGGATGGAGGCGCCGATCGCGGGGACGACGGTGCCGTCGTCGTTTATGGTGAACCCGTCGTAGGACATGGGGTCGAGGGTGAAGTGCGGGAGGGCCTTGAGGGTCATCCTGCTGCCGTCGTATCCGAAGGCGCACCCGGTGGTGTCGAGCCGCAGGTTCGCGGAATCCGTCTTGATGAGGTAGGTGACATAGATGGTTCCGTCGAGAGCGTGCTTCTCCGAGTTGAAGAGGTTTATGAGGACCATTCCGTCTCCCTTGGTGACGTACTTGCTGTATTCGGTGATGTGGGACTGGTCGAGCAGCATGTCCAGGGTGCTGTTGATGTACAGCAGCTCGTAGTGGAACACGCCGTCGACCTCGATCTCCTTGACGATGGTGTTGGGGGTCAGGGTCTGCTTCAGGGTGATGGAGTTCTCGTAGAGGCCCTCCATGGTGACCTCGACGTAATCGACGTCGACGTGGAGGAACTCGAATCCGTCCATGTGGAAGGTGACTCCCTCGGCCTTTCCGGAGACCTTTCCGATGGGCATGTCCTTGTTGGTGTTGAACCCGTAGATCTTGGCCTTGTCGGAGATGATCTTGTGCTCGTTGAAGTCGTACTCGATGTCGGGGAATTCGACGGTGACGCCGAAGTCGGTGATGGAGAAGTCCCCGGTCATGGAGGTGAGCTTCATCACGCCACCATCGGGGATCTCGGCCTCAACCTTCATGCCGTCGAGGGCGTAGACCTTGTTGACGTCTCCGCCGGAGACGGCAGCTGCGGACACATCGCCGGTGGCGGTGAGCAGCAGCTTGGCGGCGTCGAAGTCGTAGTCGAGAGCGAACTCGACCTTGCTGATCTTCATCTGGGTGGCGGAGTCTCCGTTGTCGGAGGCGTACGTGCCGTCCCCGATACCGAATCCGCCCTCGAAGACCTGCTTGTCGCCCTTGAGACCGCACTCGAAGGAGGCGGTGGCCTTCTCGGCTGCGGCGTAGGTGGCCTCGTAGTCGCTGAATCCGATCTTGCTGTAGGACATCTTCTTGATCTTGGCGTCGAGGGTCTCCATTATGTTGATCTGCTCGGGCTTGACGTCCATGATCTCTGCGACGGCGTCCCTGGCATCGTTGAGCATCTCGAAGAAGTCTCCGATGGACTCGGGGGACTCGCGGACCATCATGTACAGGGCCATGGCGGCCTCGTAGACCTCGCCCATGTTGGACTCGGGGAACTCCACGGAGAACGAGTTGTTCAAGTAGAGGTCCTGGGCGGTGAGCGCGAAGTCACCGTAGTAGGCGATATCGTCGGCGTCGATGATGGCGTCGATGCTGATGCCTCTGTCGGTGATATAGATGGCCGCGTCGACCATGAGGTCCTCGACGGTGAAGTCGATCGAGGGTCCGGAGGGGTAGGGCGTGTCCATCCTGTATGTCAGGTCGCCCTCGAACTCGATGTCGATGTAGCATCCATCGCTGTTGATGCCGGCCTCGAGCCAGGTCTCGCCCATGTAGACCTGGGTGACGGGCTCGCCGGCGTCGTGGCCCATATCGGCTCCGATGGCCTCGAATCCGATCAGGACGCTGGTGTAGTAGTCGGAAGCATCCGCGTGCTCCGAGGCCTTGAACGCGAATCCGTCGATGTAGGCCTGGTCGAAGCCGTCGGTGTAGAGTATCCTGTCGATGGTGATGTCGAAGTTCATCCTCGTGGTGGGGATCTGGAAGTCGTCCACGTCGTACACCACGCCGACCAGGTACTCGACGCACTTGTTGACGTACTCGTTGAAGCTCTTCTCGCCGAGGTCGTCGTAGATCCTCTTGAACTCGCTGATGATGTTTACCGATTTCTCGTCGGCGACATCGAGGAAGTATCCGCAGAGGAAGCCGTAGGGCATGAGGGCCTTGTCGGGCAGGGCGGCGATGGCGGCGGCCAGTATGCCGGCCATCGCGGGGTCGTCCTCGAAGTAGATCAGGGCGGCGGGGACCATGAAGGCCTGGATGTAGGCCTTGGTGTCCTCGGCATCGAATCCGTCGGAGTAGTACGCGTACATCTTGGCGATGTTCTGCATGGACAGGATCTCGTAGATGCTGTCGAAGTTGTAGACGCTCGCGGATGCGGAGATCTCCAGGTCCTCGATGGTGAGGAAGCCGTTGGCATCCTTGGCCTTGAACGGGACGAGGAGGGTGCCGATGGACATCCTGAGGTCGGCGCTGAGGTCGTCCAGGTCGAGGTGGCCGGTCAGGGAGAAGTCCTCCAGGACGAAGTTCTCGGTGACCAGGTCGCTGATGGTGAGGTCGTAGTGGGAGTATCCGGAGAGCTTGGTGACGACATCGCCGTCCTTCATGACGGTCTCGATGTCCATGTCGGTGGCGTCGGTGTAGCTGAAGGTCATCCCCTTGGCCTCGAGGACCAGGGTGTTGCCGCCGCTGATGCCGATGGTCATGCCGCCGTCGTTGGAGGAGGCGTCGACCTTCATGGCGATCTCGCCGCCGGTGACCTTGTACTCCTCGCCGGCGTAGTGGGAGTTGGTGGCGACGATCTCGCCGATCTCGCCGGTGATGTCGGCGCTCATGTTGAACTGGAAGGTGGAGAGGTCCACGCTTCCGGAGACCTCCGCGGAGATCCTCGTGTCGCCGTTGAAGGCGAAGACGTACTGATCGTACTTGATGGTGGAGGTGTCCAGGATCCTCATTCCCAGCTTGAGGCCGAGGCCGGAGCCGGTCTTGATCTCGATATCGTAGTCGAACTGTCCCTCGAAGTAGATCTTGTCCTCCTTGGTCGCGGTGTAGGAGATTCCCTTTCCGAGCAGGGAAGCGCCGACGAAGACCTTGGCGCCCTCCTTCAGGATGATACCGCAGTCGCTGCCGTTACCGACGATGGAGTTCGAGGCCATCAGGTCGAAGGTCAGCTGGGAGCCGGACTCCAAGACGATCCAGCCTCCGTTGCTCAGGACGTAGTCGTCCTTGAGGGTGGCATTGGAACCGCTGGGGACCGTGACCGTGCCGGTCACATTGGTCGGAATGTCGAACTCGGGCATTTCAGCCGCGGTGGTCACGAAGCCGGAGCCGAGCAGGGAGTCCGATGCGTCGTCCGCATAGGATTCCTTGCTGTCGTCCATGGCGAGTGGGACCAGAGCAGCTGCCGCCATCAGGACGATGGCCAGTATTGCTATTTTCCCTTTCATGCTTATCCCTCTATAGGAATGAAACGAAAAACGGGTTGTAACTATAATAAATTAAAGGGGAGAATGAAATGGTTTTGATATCGATATTGGCTGGGTTATCCCGCTCGCCTCCTCCACACGATCAGGATGAGGCAGGCGGTAACGCTGACCAGTACTCCCGCGGCGGCGGTGACGATGGTGTGCGTCGTGCGCTCGGAGGATGACTCCTGCTGCGTCTGGTTGGCGCGGAGGATATCCAGGATGTCGTCCTCGTCCTCCTCCTCCCAATCGTGCTCCTTGTCCTTGGTCTTGTACACGGCGACCATGGTCACATCCGAGTACGGCATATCGAACCTGTCGCCCGCATCGTATACGGAACCTTCATAGAACCAGCCGATGAAACCGTGACCGTGGGAGGCCCCGTTGTATCCCGGGAGCAGCACGGAATCCGTGGCCATGACCGAGCGCGGGACCGGCGGGTCCGCATCACCGCTGCCGATATCGAAGGACAGGGTGTAATTGCCGATCCACTGGGCGGTCAGGGTGATCCTGATGGATGTGCTGGTAGGGGTCAATGCGAAGTCCAGGAGCTCCTTGTCCGTGAACGTGTAGCTGGTCCCGTCGCTAGCGGTGCCGACCCACTTGTCGAAGGAGTACCCGGGGTTCTTGAACGAGTTCTCCCTCAGGTACGTGGGGCTGTCGTATCCGATGGTCTGGCTATCCATCACCCCCTGCCCCGAACCGGGGGCGAACAGGAGCGTGATCACCGGATTCGCCCAATAGGACTTGACGGTGATGTCCCTGCTGAGGGTTATCTTCTCGCCGGGGGAGTAGACCTTCCCGTCGGCCTCCCAGCCGATGAACCTCTTGAGGGGATCGGTGTTGGTCATACCGCCGGTGTTGCCCAGGACGACCGCGTCCTGGCCGCTGGCGTACCTCTTCGTATCGGTCGGGAGGGTCCCGGTACCGGAATCCCCCGTGGCGCCGTATGCGTATGTGACGGAGTACGGGTTGTTCATGACATATGCCAGACGGGAGGTCACGAAACCGGAGCCCCCATAGGTGATATCGAGGTGCGGGCTGTAGCACGCTATCCCCGCCCACATGCGGGTGTTGCCGCTGCTCGTGCAGCATCCGACCATGATCAGCCTGTCGCCGGTGCCGCCGCCGGTGTCCACCAGGTCATTGACCTGGATATCGTAGTATATGTTCTTGGATGGGGTGTTCGGGCGCCCTGTGGCGTAGTTATCGCGGTTGTTGCCCCAGTAGTCTGTCACCGCATCCCAATCCTCGCTCCCGGTGCTGGTGCCCGCTAAGGGGCCGGGCTGGGATTGGTTTTTGATGGGTGCGGCACCCTGGCTCATCGCCGAAGAGGCTATCGTCACGGGCTGCAGGCGGTTGTCGGTGTAGAGGGTGGATGTCGCATTCGTCCTCACCGCGCAGGCGCCGTCGATCATCTCCCATGAATTGCCCCATGCGTTCTCGAGCAGGAGGCAGACGGGGGCCGTGCTGGAGACCTTGCCGTTCATCGACATGCCGCTGGGCGGACGGGTGCTGTAGGTGTAAGCGCTGTCCGTCAAGCCGGTTTTCTTGGTGCTGGAGTTCGTGATCACACCCATTCCCATGACGTACTGGGAATCCTTGTCCCCCATGATCGTGTAGCCCATGATCTTGTACAGGGTCCATCCGTAATAGTTCCACAATCCGTAGTATCCGGACACGTCGTCGCCGGTGCCCGTGACGGAATTCCTCTGGGCCATCGTCCTGAAGGCGTCGATGCCCTGACTGCCGGCAGGTGTCATCCCGGGCTGCGATACCAGCTTGGCGCTGTCCCCCGAGCCTATCGTAGACGCCTCGTAGACGCTGAGCGCCAGATAGGGATAGACGGTATCGGTGGCCCAGTTCTTGCCGCCGGTCTTGCTGAACGTGTGGGCGTAGGCCAGCATATCGGATCCGTCCACCACGTGGTATTCGGACTTGTCCGCGGTGAAGAACCCGGGGTCGCTGGACATGTAGAGGTAGTTGGCTCCGTCCTTGACGACCGAATGCCAGTATACGGTGGGGATGACCAGCATGATGTTGTACTTGGCAGGGGTGTACGAGGTGCCGCTGATAGTCTTCTTGGTGATGCTGTACGGATCCAGGACGTATGCCACCTCGCCGGCGTCCTGGCTTATCGGAGCCTCGTTGGCATAATCGGGATTGGTGGACAGGGTGTAATCCACCAGGTTGATGGCCGCGTAGAAGCAGTTGAACGGCCCCAGGCCGGTGGCGGTGTCGAAGTTCCAGAAGTCGTTGACCTTCACTTGGTCACCGAGCCGATTGTTGTGGTTGGACGGCATCTTGGACGCATACGAGGTACCGTCCCAGACCAGGACGTCCTTGACGCCCACGCCCAAGGGCATCGGCTTGGCGCCTCCGTTGTCGTCCACCAGCACGTACCCGTAATCGGGCCCCGCAGGCAGCTTCGTCAGCCCCTCCGCGGCCTCCGATGCCGGCACCGCGGATGCCAAAGGCGTCAGCAGCATCAGCAGGACGATGGCGGTTGAGATAGCCAGGGCGCGCTTCGCGCCCCGCCCGGTCTTCGACTCGTGCATGGACATGGTATACCCGTCGGCGGCATCCGCCGCCGTGATGCGTAGTGCAGGAACGTACGCGGTATAATAGTATGTCGCAGATTCGGTCCCAGAACCTCTTGTTCTTCGCATAGAGGATCTCGGCGTTCATTATCGCCCTCAGGAAGTCGTCCTCGTCGGCGTACATGCTCCTGAGGATCCTCGATGCCGTATCCGGACCCACGCCCCTGGCCGCCAGGACCAGCACCGCCCTCCCGCCGTACTCGTTGACTATATTGGCATTCCTGGACAGCCTCTGGACGTCCTTCTTCTCCTGCGCCGACAATTCGTCATCCGCCCTGAGCTTGATCAGGTCCCTCTCGTAGCTCTTCAGCACCGCCACCATGACGCCGCCGCAGTGGGGGCACTTGAACTTCCTGGGGGCATCCCCGGCCCTGAACCTCCACTGGGACCTGCAGAACATGCACGATGCGAACAGGACCTCGTCCTCCAGCCTCTTCTTCATGGCCATGAGGATGGTGTGGTCAGCCCTGACGGGCTGCATCAGCTCCTTGGATCTCACTATGCCCTCCAGTCCGATCGATGAGACCCCTCCCTGGACCACCTCGATCTCCCCGGAGTGCATCATGGAGACCACCTTCTCGGAATTGACCATGTCCAGATCCTCCCAGAGGACCTTGTTCACGGCCTCCTCGTATGCGGGGGTGCCCCTGTGCAGGTCGAACAGCCTCTGGAAGTTCATGTAGCGGTGGTCCGCCTCCTTCTCGATGATGCCGAACTTCTTGGCGACGTAGACGAACCTCCACCTGAGGAAGGAGGAGTTCGTGATGGTCATCCTGGTGATCGCCTCGACGGTGCCGGGCTTGATGGACATGATGGTATCCATCACCGTATCGCGGCTCAGGTTGCGGGGCAGCTCCAATATGACCCTGTACGGGTCCGCCGTCATCCCGACGCTCTCGCCGAGCCTGGCGGTGAGCAGAGCGGCGTACAGCTTCCCGAGGGTCTCGTTGACCCTGGTGCCGAAGCATTGGTTCACTATGACCAGCAGATCCCCGAATTCGACGGTGACGGTCTTGTCGGTGGGCATGCGGAACCCGGCATCCTGCTCCGCGAAATAGCGCTCCAGGACCCTTATGCAGCCGTCGTCGCCGGGATAATCCTGGAAGTTCCTGAGCCTCCTCATCCTCCCGACCTCCATGGCCACCTCGAAGGGCACCGGGATATCCGAACCGACCCAATTCGGCACGGAACCGACGTCCCTGACCTCCTCGACCAGGAGCTCGTCCTCGCGCATCTCCACCACCCTCCAGGTCCTGCCCTTGGCGATGAACAGCGCGTATTCCCCCTCCAGGGTGAGCACGAAGCTCTCGTCCAATGTCCCGATGACCGCGCGGGTGCCTATGTCGCGCACCTGGTACGTGCGCTCGTCCGGGATCATGGAGATGTTGGCGTAGAAGTAGTTCATCCCCTTGCGGGACCTCTTGAAGCGGTCCCCGTCCCTGAACACCATCTTGATGGATTCCAACTGTGCCAGCACGTCCTCCATCTGCACCCTTGTCAGGTTCCTGAAGGGGTGCGAGCGGGTGAATGCGCGGTATGCGGTATCGAGATCGACGGAGCCCATCATGGTCATGGCGATCAGCTGGTTGGCCACCACCGACAGAGGGCACTCCCTTCCGGAGAAGTGCTCCAGCTCCTTGGTGTCGCTCCTCTTAGCGATCACCATCGCCTCCGCCACCTCGTCCGGGGACGTTGCTATTATCCTGGCCCTTATGGTCTCCCCTATCCTGTGCCCGGCGCGCCCGGCGCGCTGGATCATGCGGGAGACCTGCCTGGGGGAGTTGTACTGGATCACCATGTCGGTGGATCCCACGTCTATACCCAGCTCCAGGGACGATGTGCAGATCAGCGACTTCACCTCCCCGTTCTTGAAGCGCTCCTCCATCTCCATCCTGTTCTCCTTCGAGAGGGACCCGTGGTGCACCTCCACGGAGATGGATTCGTCCCACAGATGGTAGCGGGCGGCCAGCCATTCGGCGGTCTCCCTGGTGTTCACGAAGAACAGTGTGGAGCGCCCGCCCTCGATTATCTCCCTGGCCCTCTTCATCACGGCGAGTATGTCGGGATCGCTCTGGAGCCTGTCCCTGAGGACCTTGTCGTCCTCGTCGGGCTCGGGGCTCTCCACGGTTATATCGAAATCGCGGTGGGTGTCGTGCTTCCTTATCTCCAATTCCCTGCCGACGCCCCTGAGGAACCCGGCCACGTCGTCGATGTTCCCGACGGTGGCCGACAATCCTATCCTCTGGTACTCCCCGGCGATGAGAGCCAGGCGCTCCATTGCGACCGCCAGCTGGGCGCCCCTCTCGGTGTCCGAGAGCTCGTGGACCTCGTCGATCACCACCCATTGCACGTTCTTCAGATGCTGCACCAGCCTCTTGCCGGTGAACAGGACCTGCAGGGTCTCCGGGGTGGTGATGAGTATCTCCGGGGGATGCTGGGACTGCTTGGTCCTCTCCGCCTGCGGCGTATCCCCGTGCCTCACGCCCACGGTGATCCCCAGGTCCTCCCCGTACTGCTCCATCCTCCGGAGCATGTCCCTGTTGAGGGCCCTCAGCGGCGTGACGTAGATGCACCTGATGCCCTTGGAGCCTTCTTTGGTCCTATAGATGGCATCCAGGATCGGCAGCATCGCGGCCTCGGTCTTCCCGATGCCGGTGGGCGCCACCAGGAGGATGTTCCCTCCCTTGGCTATCCTGGGTATGACGTCCGCCTGGGGCGGGGTGGGCTCCGTTATGCCCCTGCGCGCAAGGGAATCCACGAGCGCGGGGGAGAGTCCTGGGAACGTCATAGAAATGATGGGGGGTCAGACCCCCCTGTGTAGCTGTTTGCGATCACTCTTTGGCGGGTGCAGGCTCCTCCTTGGGGGCGGTGACCTGCAGCAGGACCTGGGACAGGTCCATGACCTGGATCTTGGAGCCGATCTTCTTGGCGCCCTGGGTCAGGTTGAGGACGCAGAAGGGGCAGCAGGTGACGAGGATGTCGGCGCCGGTCGCCTCGGCGTCCCTTATCCTCTCCACCGCGACGTTGACGGCGAAGTCTCCGAAGGCGCTCTTGTAGCCTCCTCCGGCACCGCAGCACCTGGAGTTCTCCCTGGACTTCTCCATCTCGACGAACTCGATGCCCTTGATCTTCTTGAGGACGTTCCTCGGCGGGTCGTAGACCCCCATGTGCCTGCCCATGTGGCAGGGGTCGTGGTAGGTGACCTTGTGGTTGAACTCGTTGTTCAGGGGGAGCTTCCTCTCGGCGATCAGCTTCTCCACGTACTGGGAGAAGTGGTAGACGTTCTGGCCGACCTTGGAGTAGAACCTGCCGAAGTCGCTGGAGACGGTCTTGTAGCATCCGGAGCAGGTCATGACCATGTCCTTGGCTCCGATCCCGTCCGCCTTCTCGACGACGTTCTCGGCGCACTCCAGGGAGAGGGCGGGGTTACCGGTCCTCAGCAGGGGCGAGGAGCAGCAGTACTCCTTCTCTCCGAGGCAGTTCATCTTGATGCCGGCGCGGTGCAGGACGATGACTCCCGCCTTGGGGACCTGCTGCATCCTGTAGGATCCGGTGCATCCGGCGAAGAAGACCACGTCGGGGATCTTCGCGCGGGGGACCTCTGCGGGCCACCAGGCGTCCCTCTTCTTGGGGTCCTCCCCGAAGGAGTTGTGGGTGGCGGCGATGTTCTTGGCGATTCCCTTGTGGGCGGGCATGGGGCCGGCGCCGTTGGCGACGATCCAGTCCCTCATCTTCTCCCACAGGTCCACCAGGTGGATCTTGGCGTGGCAGACGACCTCGCAGTTCCCGCATCCGGTGCACTTGTACATCGCATCGACGAACTCGGGGCTGAGTCCGACCTGCCTCCCGAGCATGCCGTCGACGAGGCCCAGGGCCTTCTCGTCCAGGGCCTTGATGTAGTAGATCTTCCCTCTGGGGGTGACGGACTCCCAGGGGGTCTGGTTGTGCGCTTCGCAAACGTCGATGCAGTACCCGCACTGCAGGCAGGCGGTGAGCTCTTTCTGCACGCGGGGGAGCTTCAGGAGCTCCGGCTTGGGCATTTTCGTGGGTATCTGCATAATCTTGCCTCTGTAGCGCCACGGGCGGCGCGAATGATGGTGCCACTTTTCCGCCCTATATAATGGTTGATGGTTGCAGGACGGGGATGGGATACCGATCTCATATCGATAATGAGAATAAATGAGATTATATCCTAGCATCGGAATCGGGTACCATGGCCGAGCGCAAATACGATGATTGGACGGGCAACGTCATACCTTCGGCGACCGTCCGCGACCTGGACATAGGTGCGTTGCGCTCGATACGCGCCCAATATCTCTCTGCGGATCCCGCCAGGGAGGAGCAGTCCGCGGGCTGGGACGACGAGAGGTTCCTGACCGAGATCGGATTGATGAAGCGCGGGAAGCTCACCAACGCCGCCATGGTCCTCCTGGGGAAGCCCACGGAGGAGTTCGTGCCCCGGACCGTCGGGATCAGGTGGAGGCTGTACGGCGTGGACGGGAAGCTGGAGGATTCGAGGATGCT
>CAMMYR010000009.1 GCA_946528255.1 uncultured Methanomicrobiales archaeon
TCCCTGTCCCCGGACGTGGTCCCGTCGAGCCTCTTTGCTCCCACGGAATCCAGCTCGTCGATGAATATGATGCTGGGGGCCTTCTCCTTGGCCATCTGGAAGAGCTCGCGCACAAGCCTGGCGCCCTCTCCGATGTACTTCTGGACCAGTTCGGATCCGACCATCCTGATGAAGGTTGCCTGGGTGGCGTTGGCCACGGCCTTGGCCATCAGGGTCTTACCGGTTCCGGGCGGCCCGACCAGGAGCACCCCCTTGGGGGGCTCGATACCGACCTTGGCGTAGAGCTCGGGCCTCAGCAGCGGATCCTCCACGGCTTCGCGCAGCTCGAGCATCTGGTCCTTCAGGCCTCCGATGTCGTCGTAGGTGATGTCCGGCTTCCCGACGATCTCCGCTCCGGAGACCACTATGTCCACGGCCGAGGGGAGGACGTCCATGATGGACAGCGTCTGCTTGTTCAGCGAGACCCTGGCCCCGGGGATCAGGTCCTCCTGGGGCACGTACTCGGACACGGACACGAGGAAATCAGGGCCGGTGGAGCTCTTGACCACCACGCGGTTGTTCGGCAGCACGTCGCGGACCGACGCTATGATGAGCGGGGGGCTCTTCAGCCTCTCGAGCTCATTCCTCATGCGGGTGATGTCCTTCTTGAGCCTGAAGACCTCTCCCTCGGAGTACTTCTTCTCGACTTCTGCGTTCTGAAGGTCCTCCATCAGCTTCACGTTCCTCTCCTCGAGGCTGACGATCTTCGCCTTCAGTTCGGACAGGTCATCTGTCATGTCGGCTGCCATGCTCGGGAGGATGTGAGGTTATTATAAAAAGAATGCGCACGTAAAAACGGACTGCGCGCGACGAACGCGCACCCTATTTATACGGGGGCGGTGTTGGGATGGGTATGTTGTGCGAGATGTGCGGGAAGGACGTTCCGTCCACCAAGACCGTCATTGTAGAGGGATCGAGACTCAACGTCTGCCCCGGATGTGCCAGATTCGGGGAGGACTACAGGGCGGGGTCCTCATCGGGAGCCCCTGTCACGCACACCGTGATCGAGGAGAGGCTCCAGAAGCGCGAGAACAGGATGAAGTCCAAGGACATCTACGCCGGGACCTCGTCCGTCGAGCTCATCGACGATTACGGCGGGGCCATCAGGGAGGCCCGTACCAACAAGGGTATGGACCAGAAGCAGTTCGCCGAGCTCATCCAGGAGAAGCAGGGGACCATCGCCAAGATCGAGTCCAACAACCTGATCCCCGACGACAAGATCATCAAGAAGATCGAGAAGGCCCTAGGCATCAAGCTGACCGAGACCGTCACCACCGGCGGGAAGGTCGGGACCGGGGGCACCAACGACAGGATGACCCTCGGGAACTTCATAAGGAAAGAGCGACCAGGTAATCGTAGACGTCGTCCGCGTAAGGGGAGATGTCTATCCCGCGGTCCCTCAGTACGATCAGCGCGGATGCGGCCGCGTCTATGTTCAGCTCGCGGGTTATCCTGTTGCAACCCTGGATGTAGTCCTTGCGATCGATGCCGTTGGAGACGGCGACGTCCATCAGGATGTGGAACATATCCCTCGGGGCGTCCGCCTTGGGCGCGGGGGCAGCCGGTTTGGCGTCCAGGATCCCATGGGGAGGCCTGTAGGCCATGGGGACGTCTATGCCGCTGAGGTCGGAAGAGGGGCGGATGTATCCGTCGCGCTCCTCCAGGATCCCGGCGGATTTCAGAAGTGCCAGCAGGCGCTTCGCATCGGACGGGGGCATCCACTTGAGCTCCAGGGATGCTCCCATTACGAAACCCTCCGGTGTGGTGACATCCTTGCCGATTGAGCGGAAGAAGGCCGCTGCGCATTCCCTAAGCTCGTCGCCCATGCCCTGCGCATAGGGGCACGCATAGAAAAACCATGCGCATCCGCGCATAGCGCCCTCACGCGCGCGTTTGTTGAGGTTATCACTAACAAATAAAATAAGGTACGGGCGGAAACCTTTATTAAGGACCTGAGGTTAGCGGAGGCTCAGTTACGGTGGCTCATATGAAGTACACTAGGTTTGAGAAAGCGAGGATAATCGGGTCCAGGGCCCTGCAGATCTCCTACGGCGCGCCTGTTCTCGTGGACTATCCCGAAGACATGCTCGATCCCATCGACATCGCTTTGCTGGAGTTCCAGAAGGATCTCATCCCGATCACCGTCGTCAAGAATTGAGAGGAATCACAATGGCAGAAGAAGAGTTTGAAACGACCATAGGCGCGGACCTGCTCGTGGCTGAGGACATCTACCTCACCTCCGGTGTCCACATCGGAACCCAGCAGAAATCCGCCGACATGAAGGACTTCATCTACAAGGTCAGGCAGGACGGTCTCTACGTCCTCGATGTCAAGAAGACCGACGAGAGGATCAGGGCCGCGGCCTCCTTCCTCTCCCGCTTCGACCCCAAGAGGATCCTGGTCGTCTCCGCTAGGCAGTACGGACAGAAGCCCGCCAGGGAGTTCTCCAAGGCGATCGGCGCGCCCGCATTCGCCGGACGTTTCGTCCCCGGAACCCTGACCAACCCCGCGAACCCCGTGTTCATCGAGCCCGAGGTCCTGGTCGTCACCGACCCCTCCGCGGACAAGCAGGCCCTCAACGAGGCCCTGAACCTGGGAATCCCCATCGTCGCCATGTGCGATGCCAACAACGAGACCCGCAACGTCGACCTCGTCATCCCCACCAACAACAAGGGAAGGCGCGCCCTCGCTTGCATCTACTGGCTCCTGTCCAGGGAGGTCCTCGTCGCAAGGGGAGACCTGAAGGACCCCGCCGACTTCAGCATGGAGATCGAGGACTTCGAGGCCAAGCTGGTCTGAGACCGGCTTTTAACTTTACAGAAACCATTTCCCCTCCCATGCGCGCACCGGCCGTTGCAGGACGCTTCTATCCGTATGGGAGGGAGGAACTCATAGATTCCATAGATTGGTGCTTCACGCACCCGCTCGGGCCCGGATCGCCCGGATACTGCGATGATAAAAGGAGCATCACCGCCGCCATGGCGCCGCATGCGGGATACGTCTGCTCCGGCATGACCGCCGCTCGCACCTACAAGGCGCTGGCGGAGGACGGGAGCCACGACGTCTACATCGTCATCGGGCCCGATCACTACGGCACCGTCGGCTCCGTCGCAATGTGCTCCGATGATTACTGCACGCCCCTGGGCGTCTGCAGGACGGACAAGGGATTGGCGGATGCCCTGAAGGGCATCGTCCCGGACATCCCGGAGGCCCACTTCATGGAGCACTCCATCGAGGTGCAGGTCCCGTTCATCCAGACCATCGACCCGGATGCGACGATCCTGCCCATAATAATGGGCCGCCAGGACCCGGATATGGCCGAGGCGCTGGCATCGGTCCTCCGCGACGCCTGTGAGGGCAGGGATGCCGTCGTCATCGCTTCCACGGACATGTCCCACTACGTCCCGAAATCCAAAGCGGAGAAGGATGACGGGGATGTCCTCGAATGCATACGCAGGATGGATATCGACGGGATGTACAAGACCGTCCTCGGCCGCAGGATCACCATGTGCGGTTACGGTCCGACCGCCGTAGCCATGATGTTCGCCGAAGGCTGCAGCTGCGATTATCTGGGACATACGGATTCGTTCGATGCCTTGGGCATGGATATGGACGCCGTCGTCGGCTACGCCTCCGCCGTGTTCCGCAAGAATTGATAAAATCCGGGGTTTCCCCCGGAAATGGTTTCAGATCAGCTTCAGGTATCTGAGGTTGGGCTCGTAGATCAGGCCGTTGTCCATCAGGGAGTTGGTTATCTCCTCGAGGTCGACGCTTCCGATGCCTTCGTCCTCAGCGCGCCTCTCCAGCACATCCCTGGGAGCGCCCTTGCCATCCACATCGAGCTCTCCGATGAGGCTGAGGACCAGCTCCTCCATCTCGGCGTGGTTGCCGGCGTTGCCGCCCCTGGTTGCCTCCCCGGACTCCATGTCCATCTCATCGGGGCCGTCGTCGACAGCCTCGGCGAATCCGAAGTCCACGTTCTTGTCCGGCAGGAGGATCCTGCAGGCGGCCTGGATGACCTTCAGGTACTGTGTGGAGTCGGGCATCGAGTCATAGTGGTCGAGGGCGTATAGCACTCCCTCCGCCTCCGCCTGGCTCATGCCCTGGGCGACGAGGTCGGGGACCTTGGCGTCCTCGGAGGATGCCGCGAGCTTAACGTTCTTGAGCCTCCTCCAGGTGGACTTGGCTACTTCGAGCATCCACTGCTTGCGGATGTCCTCGTCGATCTTCACGATGTGCTCGGGCCTGACGGATACGAAAACCCTGCCGTCATCGGCGGTGTAGGTCCTCACCCTTCCGACGGCCGCTACGAAGCACGGGGCCTCCAGGTCGGCCATGGCCGCGGACGCCTCGGGCTGGAAGCGCCCGACGTTGACGAAGAAGTTGCCTCCGAGGCCGTCGTCGATCCTGGACTTCCACATGGGCTCGTCCATTCCGCCGATGTTCTCCTTCTCGGTCATGACACCGGCGATGAGCACCCTGTTCATCTTCGCGCCGAGGCGCGAGACGACGTAGGAGGGGGCCTTCTCTTCCTCCGCTTTGATCTCTATGGAGGAGTTGTTCAGCTCGATGGCCGAGACCCTCCATGCGGTCTCCCTCGGGTTCATAGCGATCCCTCCACGTCGGCGAGGAGCTTGGCAGCCTCCCCCTCCAGGTCCCCGGAGACGAGCTCCGCGGACTGCACAATCATGCTGGGGCCGAAGTTGTCGCTCATGACGTTCCCGGTGAGGGAGATGGTCCTCATGAGGACCTTGGCGGTCAGATCCCTGGCCACTACTCCCTCGCCCTGGAATGATGCGAGCTGCTCGGCGGCCTCCATCTTGACGCCAGTGATCTTCTCCGTGTCAGCGCGGTTCAGGACGGCGCCGATGGCACCGGTGCCGTCGTCGACCACGATCTTCAACCTGAGGTCGTTGATGCCCTCCACGATGCCGTGGACGGAGCATGCCCCGTTCAGGATGGACCTGTTGCACTGGGGGCACCTCTTGATCAGGCCGCTGCCGGACCTGACGTCGACGACCATGCCCTGGATCTTGATGTCCAGGCCTCCGCCGACCTTGGTGATGTCGTCTATCGTCTTCTCGGTGCTGGAATCGCCGACCGCGTCGAACACGGCATCAACGCGTGTGACCTCGCTCCTGTCCCCGATATTCAGCTGGGGGATGCTCTTCCAGGACCTTATGTAAGCGTTCTTGATGCAGACCGTCTCCCCGTCTTTGAGCTGGTGGTCGTTCCAGGCGGAGTACTGGATCTTGCCGGTGTCGTCCGCGATTATCCCGGAGTATACGGTCCTGGGCTCGCCCTTGACCACGACGTTGCGCACCTCGGTGGACAGGATCTTGCCGGTCACGGTGACCCCTCCCATCCCCTCCTTGATGTTGCCGATCTTGCATTCGGTGGCAGAGGATGCATCGAATGTGCGCTCTGGCACATCCACTGTGATGCCTCCCGCCGATTCCACCCTGCCGCGGCTCCCTATGTTGATCTGGACCTTGTCGTTCCAGAGGCGGCAGTAGCAGTTCTTGAAGCAGTAGGTGGTGCCCTTCTCGAGCACCGTGTCGCCGGGCTCCCATACGGTGAACGAGGCGGTCCCCGTCTCGTCCCCGAGGATTCCGGAGAGGATCGTCTTGCTGAGGCCCTTCACGGTGATGTTCTTCGTGTCCACGAAGACGACCTTGGCGATGATGTCGACGTTCTGCTCCGATCCGGTGAGGGAGTCGATCTTCTTCACGATGGACGAGGCGGTGGCGAATGCCACGTCCCCGGCCCCGTACTTGCGAAGTATCCCGCGCTTCGCGGACTCGATCCCGGTGTGGTAATCATTGAGATACTTATCAAATTCCTTCAGGATCTGTTCTTCGTCGATCTTATCTCCGAGCACCCTTTTCAGTTCTTCTACATGGGGTGTTAGTTCATCCATTTCCATAGTATCGACCTTGGCCCTTCCGAGGGCATCCGGCCCATCGGCCTCCCTATCCTTAAACCCTCGTTTCGCCACTGCGATTCGCAGTCTATAAACCGTAGAATCATCCTCTGGCTATCGTATTATACAAACCAGTATTCCGACGTCTGGCTATGTGGATGATGCACCCTCTCCCGGGATGCTCCCGGCGGGGGCTATGCCATCGCTGCGTTGTACAATGCTTAGGTTTATATTCGGTAAGCCAATAATCCGATATGGTTCCTAAGGGCAGGATAGACGAAATCATCGAGGGCTACGATTTGAAGGACCTCACCATAGCGACGCTCTGCTCGCACTCCTCGCTGCAGATTTTCCACGGCGCGAGGAAGATGGGATTCAAGACCCTCGGGCTCACCATTTCCCACAGCACGAAGCACTACGATGCCTTCCCCCTCGCCAAGCCGGACGAGATCATAAAATACGCCGACTTCGACGAGATGGAGGAGCGCGTGGGCGAGCTGCTAGACAAGAACGTCATCCTGATCCCCCACGGCTCCTTCGTGGAGTACATGGGATCCCGCAGGTTCGGCGACTACCCCGTGCCCTCTTACGGGAACCGCGCCGTCCTGGACTGGGAATCCGACAGGGACAGGCAGAGGCAGTGGATAACCTCCGCCGGCGTCCCCATGCCCAGGCTCATCACCGATGCCAGGGAGATCTCGGAGCCGGTCATGGTCAAGTACAACGGCGCCAAGGGAGGGAACGGCTACTTCATCGCCAGGGACTACCCCGACTTCAAGATGGCCATCGATCCCACCCAGCCCTACACCATGCAGGAGTACTGCCTCGGAACCAGGTACTACATGCATTTCTTCTACGACCCGTTCAAGAAGGACGGGTACCTCTGCGAGCAGGGCGGCTCCCTGGAGATGCTGAGCATCGACAGGAGGGACGAGTCCAACATCGACGAGATGTACAAGCTCGGATCCATCGAGGAGAGCAAGAGGCACGGGTTGTATCCTTCCTTCGTGGTCACCGGCAACGCCCCGGTGGTCATCAGGGAGTCCCTGCTGCCCAAGGCCTTCGAGATGGCGGAGAAGGTAGTGAACAAATCCTACGAGCTCTTCGGGGGCATGTGGGGCCCGTTCTGCTTGGAGACCGTCGTCAACGACAAGCTGCAGTTCAAGGTGTTCGAGATCTCCACCAGGATCGTGGCTGGCACCAACCCGTTCATCTCCGGCTCCCCCTACGCCGACCTGATCTACCCCGGCCTCAGTACCGGAGGCAGGCTCGCCATGGGCATCAGGGATGCCGCCGCGGGCGGGTACCTGAAGGACGTCGTATCCTGATCCGGCGGTAAGTATGAAGCAATCCGCTCCGAATCCCGGGATCACATTGGATATCCTCTGCGTCGGACGCCTGGAGCGCGATGCCGACGGGAACATCCTGGTGGCGGATTCCACTTCCGTGCTCATAAGGGCCGGGAACCGCCTGATAGTCGTGGACCCCAGCACGGAGTACATGAGGCCGGCGATCAAGACCTCGTTCAGGCAGATAGGTGTATTCCCTAAGGATGTGGACACAGTCATTCTCACACATACACACAGCGACCACGTGGGGAACCTGGATCTCTTCAAGAAGGCGAAGGTCATAGCCCATTCGGGCGGGGAGCCGGTGGAACGGGCGGAACTCTTCGACGGGGATTCCCTGGAAGTATGCCCGGGAGTCACCATCGTGCACACCCCCGGCCATTGCCCCGAGGAATGCGCCGTTTTCGTGGAGGCCGACAGGCGCTACGCCGTTGCCGGCGATGCCGTACCGCTGGAGGACAACTTCCGCCTGGGGGTGCCCCCCGCGAAGCACACCGACCGCGACCTCGCCGTGCAAAGCCTTAAAAGGATTGGGGATTACGCCGATGTCATCGTCCCGGGACACGGGTTCCCGTTCATGACGAGGTGATGCGCATGCAGAAGAGAGAGCTCCCAGACACATTATCCTACGAGTGCCCCGACTGCGGGGACGAGACGGAGCACCAGGTCCTGAGAGGCAGGATCGGGAAGTCCACCATCGAGGGAACCTTCAGATGCAACCAGTGCGGCAAGGTCACCTCCGAGACCATAAGGATTCCGGAGCTCATCGAGGTCCCCGTGGTGTACAGCGACGGGGATGTCTCAGAGACAACCAGGACCACCATCGAGAGCAACGACATCATCCAGATCGACGACGAGTTCGAGCTGGACGACGGCAGGCTCGTGTGCGTCACCCACATCGACACCATCGATGGCAAGGACAAAGCCAAGAAGATCCTGGCCACCAACGTCAAGAAGCTGTGGGTCAAGCAGTTCGACGTTCTGAGCGTGAAGGTCTCGGTCAACGACGGGCAGAGGACCTACTCCCTCAGGGTGCAGGCCGAGCCCGACGACGAGTTCGTCGTCGGGACCCAGCTGTCCTTCGAGGACTTCGACTGCCTCATCCATGCGATAAAGACCAAGCACTCGCTGGTCCGCAGGGGCGCCGCCGAGGCCAGGGACATCACCCGCATCTACGGCAAGATCCGCAAGAAGCAGTACAGCGTCCTGGACGACGACGATGAGTTCGACGAATCTAATTACATCCTCGACGACGAGGACGACGACCTCCGATCGGTCGTTGATGTCGTTCTTGGGCTCCTTCAGCCCCTGGATCTCTATCCCGTGCTTCTTCGAGTAATCCCAGAGGGCTGCGTGGATCGCCTCCTCCGCCAGCAATGAGCAGTGGAGCTTCACCGTCGGAAGGCCGTCGAGGGCCTCGGCGACGGCCTTGTTCGTGACCTCCATCGCCTCCTGTATGGATTTGCCCTTGACCATCTCCGTGGCCATGCTGCTGCTGGCCACCGCCGCGCCGCATCCGAAGGTCTTGAACTTGCAATCCCTTATGATGCCGTTCTCGTCGATGTCCAGGAATATCCTCATGATGTCCCCGCACTTCGCGTTGCCCACGGTGCCGACGCCCGAAGCGTCCTCTATCTCCCCCACGTTCCTGGGGTTCGTGAAATGGTCGATCACCTTATCGCTGTATTCTCCGTCGTACATTCTCACACCTTCTGTTTCTTAATGAAATCATCATACAATGGCGAGAGGGACCTTATCCTCTCCACCGAGGACTTCAGAGCGTCCACGGCGTAATCGATCTGCTCCATGGTCGTGTCCTCCGACAGCGACATGCGGATCGATCCGTGAGCCGTCTCGTGGGGCACGCCTATGGCGAGCAATACGTGGGACGGGTCCAGGGACCCGGATGCGCAGGCGGACCCGGTGGAGATGCACACCCCCTGGGCCCCGAGGCTCATGAGGAGCGACTCCCCCTCCACGAAGCTGAAGCTGAAATTGGCGTTCCCGGGGAGCCTGGAGGTCCTGTGGCCGTTCAGTTTGCAATATGGGATCTCCTTCTCCACGCGTTCTATGTAATGGTCCCTCAGGCCGGCCATGTAGGGCATGTTCTTCTGGAGGTCCCTATGCGCCAGCTCGGCGGCCTTCGCCATGCCGACTATGCCCGGGACGTTGGTGGTCCCCGCCCTGCGGCCGTTCTCCTGCTCCCCTCCGTGCATGAACGGCGGGAGCTTGACGCCCTTCCTCACGTACAGGAAGCCGATGCCCTTGGGGCCCCCGAACTTGTGCCCGCTGACGCTCATCATGTCGATGTTCATGGCCTGCACATCCAGCGGGATGTGGCAGTACGCCTGAACCGCATCGGTGTGGAAGAGTATCCCGTGCTCGTGCGCCAGCTTGCCTATCTCGGCTATGGGTTCGATGGTCCCGATCTCGTTGTTCGCGGCCATCACGGAAATGAGAACCGTGTCGGGTCTGATGGATTCCCTCAGGACGTCCATCCTCACGATGCCGTCCCCGTCCACGGGGACCTTGGTGACGCTGTAACCCTGCTTGACCAGATAATCGGCGGTCTCCAGGATCGCATGGTGCTCTATAGAAGAAATGATGATGTGCTTCCCCTTCCCGCTACACAATTGGGCGCCGGATATCAGCGCCCAGTTGTCGGATTCGGTCCCCCCGGATGTGAAGTAGATCTCCGAGGGATCCGCATTGATCGTGCGGGCGATGGTCTCCCTCGCCTCCTTCACCGCAGCCCTGGGATTCCTCGAAGCTTTGTGAATGCTCGAGGGGTTCCCGTACTCCTCGATGAAGTACGGCATCATGGCTTCCAGGGCCTCCTTCCTCATGGGGGAGGTCGCCGCGTTGTCAAGATATATCGTTTCCATTTGTATTCACTTCTCTATTCTTATTATTAGGATTTGGAGCAGGCGTATTTCCGGCTCCTGCGGATCCCGTGTACGTCCGCTAGAACACGGCAGGGGGATTTGTAATTACCTACCTACTTAATAGGTAGGTTTATTAACCAGTTGTTCGTTCGAGTAATGCTGGTGACAAACACGACTAGTTCGAAAAAGTACAGAGCAGAGACGCTGCAGGTACATGCTGGCCAGGAGACACCGGACCCCGCCACGGATTCGAGGGCGGTTCCGATCTACATGACCACATCGTACGTGTTCAAGGATTCCGCGACCGCCGCGGGGCGCTTCGCCCTCACAGAGCCTGGGAACATCTACACCAGGCTGATGAACCCCACATCAGACGTCCTCGAGAAGAGGATCGCCGCGCTGGAGGGAGGAGTGGCCGCACTGACGACCGCAACCGGATCCGCTGCAATCACCTATTCCATCCAGAACATAGCGCTGGCGGGGGACCACGTAGTATCCTCAGCCAACGTCTACGGTGGTACTTACAACCTCCTGGCCAACACGCTCAGGGAGCAGGGCATCGAGACGACCTTCGTGGACCCCTCGGACCCGCAGAACTTCGCCAATGCCATCAAGCCCAACACCAAGCTCCTCTACACCGAGGTGCTCGGGAATCCCAACTCCGACATCGCGGACATCGATGCCATAGCCAAGATCGCGCACGAGCACGGCATCCCGCTGATTGTGGACAGCACGTTCAGCCCGCCGACGGTTTTCAGGCCGATCGAGCACGGGGCGGACATCGTGGTGCATTCGGCCACCAAGTTCATCGGAGGCCACGGAGTGGCGATGGGAGGATTGATCGTCGACAGCGGCAAGTTCGACTGGGCGCAGAACGACAAGTTCCCCACGCTGTCGAAGCCCAACCCGTCCTACCACGGCGTCGTGTTCACCGATGCTGTGGGCCCGGCGGCCTTCGTCACGAAGATCCGCGCGACGCTGCTGAGGGACCAGGGGGCGGCGATCTCGCCGTTCAACTCGTTCCTGCTGCTCCTGGGCCTTGAGACCCTGTCCCTCCGCACGGAGAGGCACACGGAGAATGCGCTGAAAGTTGTGGAGTTCCTGAAGAACCACCCCGACGTGGAGAGGGTCAACCACCCGTCGCTGAGCACCGGGAAGCAGAAGGAGCTCTACGACCGCTTCTTCCCGAACGGGGCCGGATCGATATTCACGTTCGAGATCAAAGGGGGCGCGGAGAAGGCGAAGAAATTCACCGAGTCCCTGGAGCTGTTCTCCCTGCTGGCCAACGTGGCGGACGTGAAGTCGCTGGTGATCCACCCGGCCT
>CAMMYR010000010.1 GCA_946528255.1 uncultured Methanomicrobiales archaeon
CTATGATAAAATAAACACCGTGGAGCGCGCCATGGGGGCATTCGATGCCAGGGAATCAGACTTCTATTCGGATAAGAAGTGCGCCGTTGTCGGTATCGACTGGTTCGATAGCCTGGACAAGCACTTCATACCCGATGTATACGAGATCATCGAGCCCTTCACCGACGATGACTACGAGATCGAGACCATCCACTGCATCGGCAACGACAGGCAGATAGCCGAGAGCGTGGCATCCATAATCCCCCCGGAGGACGCGGAGGACTACGCCATAGTCCTGGATGCCTCCTCCCCGCTGACCGATGCCTTCAGGAGCGCCTTCTACCGCCACGGAATCAGCTTCGTCAACAGCATGGGCGTCAGGGACCTCTCCCAGATACGCGACTACCTCCAGTTCATCAGGCTCTCCCTCACTTACGAGACCCTCCGCGTGAGGTACGTGAGGGAGCTCTACTCCAATTTCAACTCCAAGATCAACGAGAAGCTGGACGGCTTCCTGCTGCACAAGCTCTCCGACAACGACCTGTCCCCCTCCGCCAGGGTGCTCCGCGCCCTCATGGCCGACATCCGCTCCAAGACCTTCTCCGAAGTAATGGACGTGCTCTGGAGCAAGGGACAGCCCCAGGTCAAGATGCTCCTGGAGCAGATGCGCATGGAAGACACCCCCATCACGGCATCCGCCGTGGGCTGGCTGACCTACTCCATCGACAACATCACCGAACTGAAGCACAACGAGGAGATCCCCGACTACGAGAGGAGGGGTGTGCTGATAGCGGACATCTCGAAATCCGTGTACATCGACCGCCCCGTGGTCGTCTACGCAGGCATGGGCCACGAATGGGATATCAAGACCAGTTTCAAACGCTACATCGACCTGACCGAGGAGGCGGAGAAGGCCGCCGAGAAGCTGGCGGTGGCACTCCAGCAGGGCTCCAGGCGCATATACGCGGCCAACATCTCCAAGGACGGGAAGCCGTGCAGGCCCTGCCTCACCTTCGACATCATATTCGACAAGCCCTGCGATACCTTCGATACGATATGCGGGAAAGTGGTCACTGGCTCCTGGGTGCCCAATTCCGAATCCGTCATGCCCCAGAGGGGGACGGAGGTCATCTCGGACCGCAGGCCGGACGATGCTTTCTCCAAGTCATCCTACAACAAGTTCAGGTCCTGCCCCATGGCCTACTTCTTCAACAGGTTCCTCTCCATCACGGAAAGCACTTCCACGGAGTTCGGGAGCCTCATCCACATGTTCGCCGAGGTGTACATATCCCACCCCGAGAAGGTCAGGGAGAAGGGGCCTGATTTCTTCGTGGACCTGGTCTCCAGCAAATACGCCGGGCTCTCTTCGCCCATGATGGCCGGCCTGGACACCGACAGGATCCGCCTGGCCATGAACAACGTCATGGAGTACATCGATTCCCTCGGAATCGTCGATCCCCCCTTGAACATAGACAATTCGACCAGGAAGCACCCCAACATCTTCATCGAGGCCATAGGGGAGACCATGACATCGGATATCTGCGAGATGTCCGACAAGCTCACATCCTACCCGGTCCACGGCGACTTCGACCTCTATTGGGATGATACGGTGATAGATTACAAGACGGGGAAGGCCAAGGATCCCTCCGAGATCTGCGGCCTGATGTCCGAGGGAGGGAAGTGGGTGCACGGCCCCGAATTCCAGCCCATGATATACCTGGCCATGTCCATGTCCAACGGATCCCCGGGCAGGTTCAGGCAGTTCTACGTCCTGGACAACGACGTCGAATCCCTTTCCGAGGGATACGACATCTCGCGCAGCGTCCGCAACATCGACATCATGGATTGCAGCTTCATGGACGCCATAAGGTCATCTCCTGAACTGATGGATACGGTCCGCCGCAAAGTGAAGAAGGAACTCAAGGAACGGGCCCACGAGCTGATCGTCGCCATCGCGGATTCAGCCACAGGCGACCCCTCCGGCTGGAAGGAACAGCTGGCGGTCAGGAACACGGTCATGCAGAGGCTCGGTATCGACGAGAAGGACGCCGTAACCGCCATAGGGCATGTGGTGAGGTACCTCAAAGGGGGCATGATAGTCACCGACACCGGTATCCTGGTCCCGAAGGGGACGCTATGCTCTTTCATGAATCGGCTGCGGGAGGACCATGCCGCGGCCATGGACATGTGCAGGAACGGATTCCCCGCGATGCCCGTCATCGAATGCAAGAACTGCGAATACTACACTGCATGCACCAAGAGCGCCATGGCAGGTGATTCCGATGGCGAATGACCTCAACGACTCCCAGAAGAAGCTGGCCGAGACCACCGAGGGCATGATCGTGGCCGATGCGGGCCCCGGTACCGGCAAGACCAAGACCATCGTGGACCGCTATGTGAGGATCGTATCGCGCGGCGACGTCGCCATGAACGATGTCCTGATGCTCACGTTCACCAAGAACGCCGCCAAGGAGATGGAGGAGCGCATCAAGAGCAAGATCTCCGGATCCGACAACGAGCGCCTCAAGCGCGATTCCAACCAGATCATGGCGAAGACGTTCGATTCCTTCTGCTCCCAGATTGTGATGGATGCCCCCGAGGCGGTGAGCGAGTTCTTCGGCATAGACGAGAAGCTCACCCGCAGCGCCAGGCTTATCGAGAACCAGACCGTGGCGACCAGGGATTTCACCCAGTTCCTGGATGCCTTCCTGCAGGACAGGGGCGCCGATTACGGCGATATCGCGGCCATAGCCAGCAGCGAACCCAAAGACCTGCTCCTGCTGCTTAACAGGCTGATGTCCCGCGGCGCCATACCCCTGAGGAGGGGGTGGTTCGGGCTGGACCCCGACAGGGACCTCCTGGGCGCCGTGAATGACGTGGAGAGGGATCTGCTTAGCATCGACGCTGGTGCCGCTAGGGTGTCCCCTTTCATAGGCATACTCAGGAAGATCAACGAGGAGGGAGCCGATTTCGACGTCCAACGCAACAGGCTCTCCGAATCGGAGATCCGGCAGGCCGCCAACGGCAGGAGGGCAGCGCTATTCACCTTCGTCCATGACCTGTTCTACGCCTACATCAGGCACATGGTGTCCTCCAACAAGCTCACGTTCGGCCTGACGGCGATGTTCGCGTTCACCGTCCTCTACGAGAACGACGACATTCGCAAACGCAACATGTTCAGGTACGTGATGATCGACGAATTCCAGGACACCAACGCCAGCCAGCTGATGATGTCGCTGCTCATACTGAAGGAGCCGAACCTGTGCGTGGTCGGCGACTGGAAGCAGGGGATCTACGGTTTCAGGTTCGTCTCCATCGACAACATTGTGCATTTCGAAAAGAAAGTCGTGGATTTCAGGAGGTTCCTGAACGACGACCGCACCAGGATCGCGTTCTCCATCCCCGAGGTGGAGGAGCTTTCCCTGGATGTCAACTACCGCTCGTCCCAGGCCATCATAGACGAGTCCTTCAGGTGCCTCACGGTGAGGGCCACCCAGGATGAGAACCCCACCCCCGGAGGGGAGGTGGTGCATCTGACCCAGGGCAGGGATGACTTGGGGGATGACACCGGCATCCGCTACTGCCTGGCCGGATCGGTGGACGATGAGGCCGAAATGGTCACCAGGGCCATCAAGGATTACGTGGCCGGGGATTACGTGCTCCACGAGGGCGAAGCCCGCCCCGTGGGCTTCGGCGATATCGCCGTGCTGACGAGGAACGTCGCGGACTGCCGCAGGATCCTGGACGCCTGCATATCCGAGGGCATCCCCGCATACCTGTTCGGGGACATGCCCATAATGGCCACCAGGGAGGGCAAGCTGGCTCTTGCCTGGCTCAGGCTGGTGAACAACGAGCAGGACCCCTGGGGCTACGTTCCCATCCTGAACGACATGGGATACAGCCTTGTGGAGATCGAAGCCATGAAGCAATCCGATGACGGGAAGACCAGGTTCGTCGCCCCGCCGGAAATCCAGAGGCTCAGGAGGGAGCTGCGCAACAAGCGCAGGAGGATATCGGAGCTGCTCAGCAGGATATTCTCCATCTACAACCTGGACAACGACATCACCCAGGCCATAATCTCGACCATATCTTCCGCCCACCGCGGTTCCCTGATGACCATCGCCGATGTCATCGACATGATCGAGGACGACATCCGCAGCGACAACGTATACAGCGTGGATAACCCCATCGCCGGAGGAGCGGTCAAGATCATGACGATGCACAAATCCAAGGGCCTGGAGTTCCCCGTGGTCATCATACCGTATCTGGATGCCAGCAAGATGCCCTCGACCCAGGGGGACAGATCCGTATTCAGATTCGATGAGAACATCGGCGTCCGCTGCGCCAAGACCGTGCTGAACGTCGAGGGATACTCGAAGATAATCACCGAAGTGGACACCGCCATAGCCAGGAAGGCCTCCACCAAGGACTACGACGAGGAGCGCCGCCTGTTCTTCGTCGCGGTCAGCCGCGCCAAGCAGTACATCACGTACATCGCCGGGAACCCCTCCTATTTCATGAAGGATATCAGCAGAGAGGAGTACGAGGAGATCCCTGTCAGGGAGCTGCCGGCCGGCACAGTGGAGAGGACCCTGGCGGAGCCCCCGGAGATCTCCGGATACGCCAAGCGCCCCAAGAAGCTGGGCGTCCACGACATCATGAACTTCTCCTCTGAGGACGGGACCGGCGGTATCGCCGAGAAGGACGAGGTATGCGGGAAGGGGGCGGAATACGGCACCAAGGTCCACGACCTGGCTTACAGCCTCCTCAGGAGGAAGACCCTGTCGGATGCGGAGTACGAGGCCTACCCGGAGCTCCTGAAGGCCAAGGAGGTCATCGACTCGCTCCGGGATGCGGACCTCATCATGGGGGAGATCGACTGCGGGCTCCCCATCAGCGATCCCGATGCGGTGCTCAGGGGGCGCATAGATCTCATAGCCATATACCCCGACAGGGTGGAGATCCATGACTATAAGACGGATGCCAGCGACCGCTACGAGCCCGAATACAGGCTGCAGCTGTCAGTGTACGCACATGCCGCATCCGGATTCTACAAGAAACCTGTCCGGTGCTACATCGACTATCTCGGTCTGGGCAGGACGGTGGAATTCGAACCCCTCCCGTTGGAATCCATACGCCAGAGGGTGAGGCAGGCCACATTGGGGCGAGAGCGCCCCTTATTATACTGCGCGCGTATGTGGGTACATGCCCGGATTGAGCGGTGCGGAGGTAGAGGAGCGCAGGAACCGCGGCGAGGTCAACTCCACGGAATCGGTTACCGGAAGGAGCTACACCGATATCCTGGTGGCCAATGTATTCACGCCGTTCAACATAATCCTCTTCATCCTCGGCGCGGCGCTGCTGGTGCTGGGCAACCTTATCAGCGCCTTATCCGCCACTGGGATCATCATCTTCAACATCCTTATCTCCACCGTCCAGGAGATGCGTGCCAAGCGCCGCCTGGATAAGATCGCCCTGCTCACCCGTCCCCGCGTCACGGTCATCCGCGACGGTGAGGAGCAGACCATAGACCAGGACGACATCGTCAAGGACGACCTCATCGTCCTGAGGAGCGGCGACCAGGCCCTGGTCGACGGCACCCTGGAGAGCTGCTACGCCCTGGAGATGGACGAATCCGCCCTGACCGGCGAGTCCAAGGCCGTCCGCAAGAACACCGGCGACAGGATCCTCTCCGGAACTGTCTGCATTTCAGGGGAGGGAGCATTCATCGTCGACGCCTTCGGCGACGAATCCTACGCCAGCAAGATGCTGGCAAACGCCAGGAAGTACGTCGCCAAGAACACGCCCCTGCAGATGGAGACCGGGACCATCACGAAGATCCTGATGGTCACCGCCGCATTCCTCATGGGGATCACCCTGCTCATGGAGATCTTCCGCGGGCACGACCTGGAGCAGCTGCTGGAGCTGCTGGTCCTGTGCCTGGATGTGGTCCCGATAGGGCTGTTCCTCCTTGTCACTCTGACATACATGATAGCCGCCGTCCGCATGGCGGACTCCGGCGTCCTTCTCCAGAATTCCAATTCCGTCGAATCCATCAGCCATGTGGATACCGTCTGCATGGACAAGACCGGCACCATAACCACCAACAGGCTGGTCTTCGAATGCGACCATCCCCTCATCGATGCGGACGAGGCCGCCCGCATCTGCTCCGTCTTCGCTTCATCCACCAAGAGCCGCAACCGCACCATGCAGGCGATGCTGGACCACTACGACGATGCCGGCTGCGCCCTGGAGGAGGAGATCCAGTTCTCCTCCGCCCGCCAGTACAGCGCCGTGCGCGCTGGCGGGTACACCCTCGTCTCCGGCGCCTGGACTGCCCTCAAACCCATATGCTCCAACCCCGAGGGCATCGACGAGTACATCGACGGCCAGTCCTCCAAGGGCCTCAGGACTCTGGTGGTTTTCAGGTCCGACAGGGATTCCCTATATCAGAACGGGGAGCCGGATATCGGCAGGCTGGAGGCCGTCAGCATCGTCAGCATCAGCGACGAGGTCAGGCCCGACTGCCGCGAGACCATGCAGGTCTTCATGGACAACGATATGGACATCAAGGTCATATCCGGGGACAACCCTGATACCATCGACGCCCTCTTCTCCATAGCCGGAATCCCCGGCGAGAGGAGGATCGTCACCGGAACGGAGCTCGAGGGCATGTCCCCGGAGGAATTCGACAAGGCCGCGGCCGAATGCAACATCTTCGGCAGGATGAAGCCTGAGAACAAGGAGGCCGTCATCAGGAGCCTCCGCAGGCAGGGCCGCTACCTCGCCATGATCGGGGACGGCGTAAACGACGTCGGATCCATCAAGATGGCCCATGTCGGGATATCACTGGAGAGCGGCACCGCCGCAGCCAGGGGGGTTGCAGACATGGTGCTCTTAGAGGACAGGTTCTCCGCTCTCCCCAAGGCGCTGGTCGAGGGGAGGAGGACGGTGTCCGGGATGAGGGACATCCTCAAGCTCTACCTCTCCAGGAACTTCACCATGGCCCTGCTGTTCCTGGCCATATTCGTCTTCACGGGCGCCATCCCCATGACGCCCATCCAGAACACCTTCTACGCATTCGTATCCGTGGCGGGCATCGCGTTCTTCATGACCATATTCGCCAAGCCCGATAAGAATTCTGAGCTCATCCTGCCGAAAGTGCTCCAATACGTGATCCCCGTGGCTATCACCATCACCTCGATCGGCGTGATCTCTTACGCGCTCACATGGTACCTGGTGGACAGCGGCCGCCTCGTGGTGGACTTCGAATGGATGCTCCAGCAGGTCCCCGACAGCATTGCCGAGACCGTGGACGAGCTCATCGACCGCCTTTCCTGGAACGGCTCCAGCGTGGCGGAGATATGCGCCAGGTCCGCAATGGTCCTCACCGTGACCGTAGCGGGGGTCCTCCAGCTGGTCCTGGTTTCCCCCAGGTGGAAGTTCCTTTCCGTCGACGGGAACGTCAACAAGAGCCTGCTGCCGCCCTTCCTGATGTTCCTCCTGTACGGAGCCGTGATCACAATGATTACCGTGTTCCCCGTGATCGCCATCGGCCTTGTGGGGATGGTCATATTCCCCGGATGGTTCTACGGAGTCATCGTGGCACTGGTGGCCGTCTGGTTCGCGGTCACCCTGCTCCTGCTGAGGCACAGGGCGTTCGCCAAGTACACGCAGAGGTTCGAGGATTACTATATGAAGAAATTAGCCCTGGCGGACGAGAAGCAATCGCCAGAAGCACCAATGGTCGCGTCCGAAGTCGAAGACGGCCCCAGACGAGTCCTCTACGCGGATGGTCTCCACATCCGCCAGCTTGTTGTGGGATATGTGATGGGTGACCACGTCCGAGACCAGCGCTTTGGCCTGCCCGGAATCGACGGCATCCGGTCCCATTTTGTAGAAATCCGGAAGCTCCCACCCTCTGGAATCTATCAGTGTTATACGTGCCATGGTATCGCCGTTCCTAACAGGCGTTAACCCTTTAAAAAAGCCTCGGAGGTTGGATGGGAGAGGTCCTATTATGGACGGTAATCGTGGTTCTTCCACATCTCGATCATGACGTAGGAGGCCATCCTGGCGTCAGAAAGAGCCCTGTGGTCCTGGACGCCGTTTATCCCCGCGGGATCCTCCCCCTTGAGTATGATCTCGTAGGCATGGTCCAGCTTCGGGTACCTGTACTGCCTCCCGTAGTACTCGCTGGGGAGCTTGCAGACCTGGGTGGCGGCCAGCATTATGTCCGTGCAGACCTTGAAAGTACCCCTGAGGCTCCACGGCTCCATGTAGAGGAATTTGTCCATGTCGTACGGGATGTTGTAGGATGTGACCCATTTACCGCGTAGTATCCTCCTGACATCGTCGATCACATAGGGCAGGGGAGGGGCCTCTGCCACCATGTCCAGGGACATGTCGGTGTTCTCGAAGATCCACGCGTTGCGGCGGTAGTCGTTCCACTCCTCCACATCATAGCCCACCACAGATGAGTACACATCCTGCACTGTGCCCTTCGAAAGGGAGACCCTGGTTATCCCTATGTCGACGACGACATCGTCCGGGGCGCCCCTGAGGCCGGTGGTCTCGGTGTCCAGGACGTAGATCTCGTCGCTGTAGTAGTCATCCAGGGAGAGTTCGGGCATAGCAGGCTGACATATCCCGACCCGTATAAATATTGGGTTTGGGCCGTGCTTTCGAAGATCGGGGACGACACCCGTATTGCGTGGATGGCATCATAGAGGACATCGGCGATAATAGATAAATTGAATTGTAATGCGTAAATACGCAAAACAATTCAAATTATATTCTTGTCCAACATGAAATTTATTACATTGATGTGGAGAACCCCGCTATCATCGAACCATCTTCTGCCGACATCTTCCCTGACGATTATCTTCCTGAAGGAATCCCCGGTGTATCTGAACTGATCGGTTTCGGAATGCAGCTTCTCATCGTCCGGCAGCGAGAAGGCGGATTGGATGTAGACCTTCTCCCCGTACCTGTTGGCCACGAAGTCTATCTCCTTGGGGATACGTATCGACTTCCCGTTGGAATCCTTCCCATTGATCGTCACCACGCCGACATCCACGGAATACCCGCGTATGCGCAGCTCATTGTAGATGGCGTTCTCCATCATATGGGTGCGCTCCTGCTGCCTGAAGTTCAGGCGGGCGTTGCGCAATCCCAGGTCCTCGCAGTAGTATTTGAACGGGTACGAGAAGTACTCCTTCCCCCTCACATCGAAGCGCTTGGCCTCGCTGAAAAGGAACGCATCCTCCAGGTAATCGATATAGGTCCTCACGGTCCCCTCGCTGACATCCTTGAAATGAGATGCGATCCTCTTGGGATTGGTCAGAGACCCTATGTTGGAGCAGATGAAATCTATGATCCCCTCGAGGACCTCGGGATGGTCTATCCTGTGCCTCTCCTTTATGTCCTTCAGATAGGTCTCGAGGAACAATCCTTTGAGGTATTCCGCCTTCTCCTCGTCGGAATCGATGGACAGCGTTAGCGGCATGCCTCCGAAAGTAAGGTAATCGGCATAAGCGGATGCCCTGTCCCCTCCGACGGCCGAGAAATACTCCGAGAAGGACAGGGGGTGGATGCGGATCTCGTCGCCGCGGTCGCGGAACTGGGTGAGGATGTCGGAGCTCAGCATGCGGGAGTTGCTCCCGGTCACATACAGGTCCAGATACCCCGTGTTGAGGAGGCTGTTCAAGGTCTCATAGAACGTGATGTCCTCGCCGTCCGCTATGTACGGGTTCCTGATCTTCGCCACCATCTGGATCTCATCGATGAAAACATACCGTTTCCTCCCGTCGGAGGTACGTGATTTGACATAATCATGCAGAGCTATCGGGTCCCTGAGAGATATGGAGCCGATCTCCTCCAGCTTGATCTCTATGATGTCATCGGGGTCCACCCCCTCCGACAGCAGGCGGTTCCTAAAGAGGTTGAACAGCAGGGATGACTTGCCGCACCGGCGGATACCGGTGATGACTTTAACATGCCCG
>CAMMYR010000011.1 GCA_946528255.1 uncultured Methanomicrobiales archaeon
ATCGCAGACGACCTCGTCGGGAGCGCCGTTCAGATAGTCCGATAGGGTGATCTCTATCGAATCCCCGCGGACCCTCCAGGAGTAGAAGAACTCCTTCCTGGATGCCATGCGGACCGTAGCGGTCCCATAATAAGGGGAGCAAGCGCTGGCTACTATGTCGCTTACGTCCCTTCCCATGCCCCATCACCATCTCCTTCTGCCTCTGCCTGCGCTGGATGGACTTCTCCACTTTAACATCTCCGTATGAGGCATCCATGGAGGTGCAGAACATCATGGTGGATTCGGTGGACGGAGCGGGGGTGAATACCTGGACCTGCTCCGGGCGCATCCTCAGCTCCCTGCTGCAGAATTCCGATAATCCGCGCATATCGTCGTCGGTGCAGCCCGGGTGTGCGGCCATGAAGTAGTAGGTCAGGTACTGGTCCTTGCCGCATTCGCGGGTGCAGCGGTCGAACATCGCCTTGAATCTCAGCAGGGAATCCGGCCCGGGCTTCCCCATGTACTCCAGAACCCTGGCGGAGGTGTGCTCCGGAGCCACCTTCATCTGGCCGGAGACGTGGTTGGAGACGACTTCCGAGAGGTATTCTTCCCCGTGGACCCTGTCGGCCAGGACCATGTCGTAGCGGATGCCGGAGTTGACGAAGACCCTCCTCACACCCTCCACTTCGGATATCCTCCTGAGAAGATCGATCTGCCTTGAATGGTCGATGGGGAGTTTCGGGCAGGGCTTCCCGCCGAGGCACCTGCGGTCCTTGCAGGCACCTTTGGTTCCCTTTACGCCGCATTCGATGCCGTACATGTTGGCCGTGGGTCCCCCCACGTCCTGGATCGTCCCGTTGAAGCCCTTCTTCGCCGCCATGCACTGGACCTCGGCGATTATCGACTCCTCGGACCTGCTGACAACGGTCCTCCCCTGATGGGCGGCTATGGCGCAAAAGGCGCACTCCCCGTAGCAGCCCCGGTGGGTGGTGACGGAGTTCTTGACGGTGTCCATGCATTTCACGTGGCCCTGCTTCGCATAGTACGGGTGCACGGCGTTCTCGAAATCCGATCCGTACAGGGAATCCAATTCCTGCGTCGTAAGCGGCCTCTGGGGGCGTTTCTGCACCAGGTACCTGTCTCCGTGCCTCTGCACCGCATCCTTGGCCGTGACGGGGTCGCAGGACGCCTTGAATTGGTTGTATAGCCTGACGAAAGCCCTGCGGTCGGCCAGGCAGTCCTCGTAAGACGGGAATTCCTCGCAGCCCTCCGGCTTCCGGGATGACATGTAGCATATCCCCCGGATATCCCTCCAGTCCTCCCCTTCGGTCATCCTCTGGCATATCTCCAGCGTGGCCAGCTCGGCCATGCCGTAGATTATGCCGTCCGCCTTGGAATCCAGCAGTATGGATCTCCTGATGGAATCCGACCAGAAATCATAATGGGCGATGCGCCTGAGGCTGGCCTCGATGCCTGCCAGGAATATGGGCCGGCCCTTGATGTGCTTCTTGATGAGGTTGGTGTATGCAATGCACGCCCTGTCCGGGCGGCGGTCGTTGATGCCGCCGGGCGTGAAGTCGTCGTCCTTGCGGAACTTCTTCGTGGGGGTGTAGTTGGCCACCATGGAATCCACGCACCCCGCCGAAACGGACCAGAACAGCCTGGGCTGGCCCAGGCGGGCGATATCGTCCGGCGAATCCACCGCGGGCTGTGCGATTATAGCCGCTTTTATCCCATGGTCAAGCAGCCAGTGGCCTATGAGAGCGGTGCCGTTGTAGGAGTTGTCGGTGTAGGTATCCCCGGACACCAGTACGACGTCTGGCGCGTCCCATCCCAGGGCGCGCATCTCGGATTCGGTCGTCGGTAGGAACATCCCCGGCCTTCTTCCTGTCTTCCTCGATCTGCTCCAGGAGCTCCCTCAGGTCCTCGTCCCCGCAGGCGACGCCGTAGCGTATGAGGTCGTACAGCTCGCCCTCGTACTCCTCCTTGGCGGTGTCGTCGGCGATGCGGTAGACCAGCTCCTCCACGCATCCCACGTGGCCCAGCTCCGCGCCCATGCGGATGTACACCTCGGCCTTGGCGGTGTCGCCGCAGTATTCGGGATCCTCGATGTACAGCTGCGCCAGATTGGCCGCCGCCTCCACATCCCCGTTCCTGGCCATGGAATCCAGCATGGCCACGGGATCGCATCCCACGTCCGTGCCGGATTTCCTGAGGTCGAGGAGCATCATGGCCGCGGGGGCGTATCCCAGCTCCGCGGATTGGATCAGATAATCGATGCCTTTGCCCTCGTCCCTTTCGGCGTGGACCCCGTCCAGGTAGATCCTGCCCAGGTCGTACTGCGCCGTGGCATCGCCGGAAAGGGCCAGGTCCAGCAGCATGGATACGGCACCCTCGACATCCTTCCCCCCGGCCTCGCCGGAGAGCTTCAGCTCCGCGATTATGGAATCGGCGCCGGAGTTACCGGCCTCCTTGGATCTTGTGGCGTACTCGTACGCCTTCGCGGGGTCCCTGGGGGTCCCCAGGCCGTCCATGTACATGGCGGCCACCAGGCTCAGGGCCATGCCGCCGTATCTGTCGGCGACTTCCTTCACCTTGGTGAACAGCTCCGCCTGGGCGGCCTCGCCCATGGCGGCGGAAGCGTAGATCCTCCTGGCCAGGGCGTCGTCGACGCCCAGCTCGAAGGCGCGCTCCTCCATCCTGGCGCAGAAGGCGTCGTCGAACACCTCTGGAGAGATCTCGGCGAGGTCGTCCAGGGCATCCAGGCATCCTGTCAGGCGGGATTCGACCGCCATCTCGACCAGGCCCCTGACCTTCAGCAGGTCCTGCTCGGTGTGGTCGCTGGACATTATCTCGTCGATCATCTCGAGCGGGTCGCCTGCGGTCATAGCATCAGCTCCAGGTTGTAATCGTGGTTTATGTGGCCATCGCCCATGTCCACGTCCGCCTCGGACACGATCTGGAATCCGAAGGACTTGTATGCAGCCAGGGCGGTCTCGTTCATGCGGTTGGTGGTCAGCCTGATGCAGCGGTAGCCCATGGACGAGGCGATGATCCTGACGTACCCCATCATCTCCTTGGAGAGCCCCTTGCCGCGGTACTGCTTCAGCAGGTAGAACTTGGACAGGAACAGGTGGTCGCTCTCGCGGCTGTAGGCCATGTATCCTATGGATTCTCCCCTCATCCTCACCAGGAGGTAGGTGTAGCCCTTGCGGCGGATGTAATCGGATATCCCCTCGAAGCTCTGGTATCTCTTGATGAGGTAGTCCAGATGCTCGTCGGGCTCCATCCCGCGGAAGGCCTCCGGCCAGATGGTGCTTGCCATGGATGCGATGATCCTTATCTGGTCGTCCTTGGTGACCTCCTCGATGGAAAGCATGGGGGAATAGGACCTGATTATGCCGGCGTAATCCGCCAAGCCGGGTTCGAAATCCACCCCGTACCTGACGTCCTCCCCGGACACCATCGTCCTCCTGATGCTGCCTACCGTGAGGTCAACGGCCGCGGATACGGCATCCCCCAGGGGGAGTCCGGACTCGCAAGCGCCCACCAGGGCGGAGCCGAACACATCGCCGGTCCCGTGGTAATAGCCGGGAATCTCCTGCCTCATGACCTCGCCCTTCTCGCCGGTGGTGTAATCCTTGTAGACAGCTCCGACGTATCCCTCCTCGAAGCTGACTCCTGTGATGACGATCCTATCGGCGCCGAAGGATTCGGCGGAATCGATGAGGCCGTCGATGTATTCCTCGGAGTATGGTCCATCGGTGTACTCCTGGCCGAGCATCATGCACAGCTCGGTTACGTTGGGCATGATAACATCCGCCGACTCGCAGAGCGTCCTCATACCCGCAGGGAAATCCGGCCCGAAGACGGAATACAGCTTCCCCTTGTCGGCCATGACGGGATCCACGTAGACGGTGGTGGAGTAGGACGACACGTCCTTGATTATCTGCTTGACCAGGTCTATCTGCTGGAACGATCCCAGGAAACCGGTGTATACGGCATCGAATTTCAGCCCGAGGGATGACCAGTGCCTGTCCACGAGCATCATGTCCTCCGTCAGGTCGCGGTAGGTGAATCCGGTGAAACCGCCGGTGTGGGTGGACAGCACGGCCGTCGGGAGCACGGAGCATTCTATGCCGGCCGAGGATATGATGGGCAGGGCGACCGTCAGGGAGCATCTCCCGACGCAGGAGATGTCGTGGATCGCCAGGACCCTCTTGTGATTCATGAAGGGGTATGGACGGGGTATTTAATGATGTGTGGTGGCGCTGACACCATATATGTGCATGTGCATCGGGATGCATGAACCAGTCCGACGCCCATTTGGAGAGGGCACTCGAGGAGTCCAACGACCGCGTCAACGCGCTCGAGGCCTCCGGAACCCCGGAGGAGCTCCTGGACGCTTACGTCAACAGGGGCTGCGTGCTCCATATGCTGGGATACGGCGTACCCGCCATGGACGACCTGGAATCCGCCAGGGAAATCGCAGGGCGGCTGGACGGCGTCGACCCCGGGCTGCTGGTCAAGATGTACACCACCATGGCCTGCATCGAGTTCGAAGCCGGTTCCGATCCGTCGGAGTACTACATGGAGGCGATACCCCTCCTTCCCAGGCTGGGTGAATCCTCCCGCTACTATGACCGCAGGTCCATCATCAGGATGTCCGTGGAATCCGCCCACGACCTCCTGGATTCCGAGGAGGCCGAGCTGGCCGTCCCCTTCCTGGAGCATTCGTTATCGCTGCTCTCCGGGCTCCGGGACCCTTGGTCCATGAACCGCATCGTGGAGCTCTGCAACCTCATGGGCGAGGCGGACGATCAGCTCGATAACCCGGAAGCCGCCATAGATTATTACACCAGGGCGGTCGCGGTCGGCAGGGATCTCCTGGAATCGGAATCCATGGAGGAGCCCGGTTCCCTGGTCCTATCCCTGGTTTCCAGGGCGGATGTCTACCATTCCCTCGGGAGGATGGAGGAGTACGTCGGCGATGCCAAGGCGGCCATAGCTCTGCTCCAGGGCATGATGGAGATCGGCGACGAGGTCGACACCGAGATACTCATAAGCCTGCACGGCGACCTGGCGGACGCCCTCCTCAAGCTCGGCAGGACCGAGGAGGCAGAGAAGCACCTCCTCCAGAGCATGGAGCTGGGGATCAAAGGGCAGCAGGCCTACCTCGACGGAAGGGATCAGCGATAGCGATTCGCGGATGCTCAGCGCCTTGTTATATAGGTAGCACCCTTGACCCTTCGTCATGCAAGGACTGTTCTGCCCAAATTGCAAGAGCCTCATGCCCCCGGGCGCCGCGAGGTGCCGCAACTGCTTCAGGGAGCTGGACGGCAGCAACATCAGCAAGCAGTCCGTTCTGACGGCCGATGCCCCCAGGAAGTCGGCACCTGTGAAGATCCTTGACAAACCCAACCCGCAGGCCCCGTTCATGCCATATCCGATCAGGGGCTCCCAGCTGGAGATGATCGAGGACATCCTGGGCGCCCTGAACGAGGGGAAGCATATCATCATGGAATCCGGCACAGGCACAGGGAAGACGGTCACATCTCTCGCCGCCGCCCTCGAGCACGCCAGGTCCAACAACAAGAAGATAATCTACCTGGTCCGCACCATATCCCAGGGATCCCAGGTGATGAGGGAGCTCAGGGCCATAAACAGGATACAGAACGTATCCGGCCTGGTGATAACCGGCCGCCAGAAGTCCTGCCCCCTCTTCAGGAGCCTGGAAGGCTACGAGAGCATCCCGTCCCAGGTCCTATCCGTGATGTGCGATGCGAAGAAGCAGAACAGCATCAGGGGCATCGGCGGCGGTTGCAGGTTCTTCGACAAGGCCAGGAACGATCCCGAATCCCTGCAGAACTATGTCCTGAACAACATCCCGGACTCGACGGATCTGGATACATACTGCGAGACCAATGGAATATGCCCCTACGAGGGTAGGAAGGCCCTCATGAAGAGCATGGACGTGGTCGTGGTGGCCTACACCCAGATCCTCACTAGGGACATACGCACCAGCCTGCTTGCGAACATGGGTCTGGAGGACGAGTCCGACAGGATACTGCTCATTATCGACGAGGCCCACAACTTCATAGACCAGGCCCGCGACGCGGAGAGCTTCCGCATCGACATGAGGATGCTGAACGCATCCATAGACGAGTGCTCCACGTTCAGGTCCCCGGAGGTTCACCCAGGAGTCCAGCTGAAGACCTTCCTGGAGTACTTCAAGAACAGCATCAGGGCGGTCGCCACCCAGAAGATCGAGCTGGGGAAGAGCGAGGTCATCATCGACGATGATTTCATAGAGCGCAGGATGATGGAGAAGTTCTCCATGTCCGCAACCGAATTCACGGATGCCATCGACAGGGTGGTATCCCTAGGGGAGGCCAGGACCGAGCTGCTGATGCAGAACAACGAGAACAGGATGTCGGACATCCAGATGCTGGGGGAGGCCATGAAGAACTGGTGCACGTCCACGTCCTCAAGATACATCAGGTCCCTGAAGGTGGACAAGGACGGGGAGATACTCTCCGCGTTCTGCATGGACCCCTACGAGACCAGCCTGTTCCTCAATTCGTTGAAGGGATCGGTCCACATGTCCGGTACGCTGGCCCCCATGGACCAGTACGCCAGGGTGCTGGGGCTATCGGGAAACCCCAGGTTCAGGACCTATCCCTCCCCCTTCCCTCCCGAGAACCGCAAGGTCATCTACATCGGAGATGCAACCACCGCCACAGCCGAGATGAAGAGGGATCCCGGCAACAAGGACCGCCTGGAGAGGTACATCGCATCCCTCTGCAACTCCGTGGACAAGAACACTCTGGTGTTCTTCACCAGCTACGGCAACATGAGCCTCATGAGGACCTACCTCGAAAGGCACGTCGACAAGGTCCAGTACTGGGAGGAGAGGGGCAACAGCAAGCGCACGATGCAGAAGCTGGACGCCTTCAGGAACGGCAGGAACGGTGTGTTCTTCACCGTCATGGGCGGTAACATCGCCGAGGGTATAGACTTCCCCGGCGACGAGCTCTGCTTCGCCATCATCGTCGGTATACCGTTCCCGCCGCCGGATGCCAACAACAGGGCCATGCAGGCCGTCTTCGACCAGAGGTACGCCGGCAGGGGGTTCAACTACGTCAGCCTGATCCCCGCCGTCAGGAAGATGAAGCAGGCCATCGGCCGCCTGATAAGGACGGAGACCGACAGGGGCATGGCGGTCATCCTGGACAGCAGGATGTCCAGGTACCAATCGTACCTGCCGTGCGAGCTCTCGAAGGACCCGGCTGCGGATGCTGCTAGGTTCTTCAAGGACCGACCAGCGTATATACACGGTATGAATCGGGGCATCCATGACGGGTATGTCGGTCCTCACGGACATCAAGATATGGGTGGTGCTGGGCATAGTGCTCGGCCTTGCCGTGGGATTCGACCATCCCGATTCCGGTACCATCCTTATGATCGTCCTGATGGCCCAGATGGTGCTGTCCCTTGACGGATTGGAGTTCCATCTGAACGATTTCGGGAAGTACAGGAAGGGCATCATGGTCAGCCTGGCGTGCTGCTTCGTCCTGAACACCGGCCTCACCCTGGCCACCGGGCTGTTCTTCATCGACGATACCGCCCTGTGGTACGGGTGGGTGATGCTGGCGGCAGTCCCGTGCGCCGTATCGCTGATCTCCGCATCCCTGTACATGCACGGGGACACCAAGATGGCGGTGCTATCCCTGGTGGTCGTCTACCTGGTGGCCATCGCAGTTTCGCCCCTGATCACCCACTTCCTCATCGGGGATTCCATCGATCCGCTGGAGATACTGAAGTACGTCATCCTGTTCATCGTGATACCGTTCGCAATCACGATACCTCTGAAGAGGCTACACCTCCCGAGGCAGCCGAAGCTCATCGGGATAAACGTGATGATGCTCCTGCTGGTCTTCATCGGCCTGGGCTCCCGCAGGGATTACATCTTCTCGGAGCCCGAGGTCATCCTCTGGCTGGCCCTGGCCTGCATCCTGAGGGTTTTCGTATTCAGCGTGATCCTGGTCCCGATCATCCGCAGGACCGGATGCCGCAGGGAGGACGGGATGGTGTACCTGGTGATATCCACCTGGAGGAACTCCAGCATGGCCGTCTCCATGTGCATGGTGCTCCTGGCATCCCAGTACCCGGAGGCTGTTCTGCCTTCGATAATCAGCCTGGTGGTGGAGTCCGCATGGTTCGCGTTCATCAACGGGACCATCGACAGGATGTGGCCCCGGGATGCGGCGGAACCGTCGGTCCGAAGCATCCCCAAACGTTATCTATTGCCCGTCCATTCGAGCGTTGAGCGGAGGTAGCTAAGCCTGGCCCACGGCGCCGGTCTTGAAAACCGGTGGAGAATCTCCACAGGGGTTCGAATCCCCTCCTCCGCGCTTCTGTTCCCTCATTCACGGTCCGAGGCACCCTATCGGCACCACATATACGCCGTCCGGCCTCCTGTAGGACAATTCCGTACCGGTCAGGACCATCTTGAAGCTGGGCGGTTTCAGCCCGTTCTCCACCAGCAGGGATTCCAATTTGCAGAGGTTCTCGGAACCATCGTCTATGTCCTTGCCTCCGAGTTTCACCTCTATGATCCCGTATCTGCCATCATCCAGTCTTACGACCGCATCCGCTTCCAGCCCGTACTTGTCGTGGTAATAGTACACTTCCCCGGACAATGCTGACGAATAGATTCTGAGGTCCCTGATGCATAACGATTCGAACAGGAACCCGAAGGTGTTGAAATCCTCGATGAAATTATCCGGGGTTATGCCGAGATAATAAGCAGCTATCGAAGGATCTATCAATTCCCTTTTCGGACCGGACCTCATCGCATCCTTCGACCTGATCTCCGGATTCCAGGCTGAAACATCCTTGATGAGGAAAACGCCCTTCAATGCGGAAACATAGTCGCTGAATCTGTCCTTGGAGATGGAAACGTCGTTCTTGGTGACATCCGACAGCAACGTGGTTGCGCTCGCCAATGTCGATATGTTCCTGGAATAGGATCTGATTACTTCCTTGGCAGTTGCCGGGTCCTTTGCATATTTCTTCAGCGTTATATCGTCGCCCTCGTAGATCAGATCCAGATAGCTTCTGATCCTGATGGCGCATTTGCGGTATTCCAAGCCCATGTTGGCCGGCCAGCCTCCGCGGCAGAGGCATTCGGCAATACGTTTTACCGAGAGATCCGATTTGATTCCGCTCTCGAATACCCCATCGAATAGCGATTTCAGGGACACCTTCCCGCTGGAATCGCCGGATTCATAGAGGCTCATCGGATACATATCCAGCACCCCTATTCTTCCGGCCCCGCTATGTTTGATGCTGTCTTCCGAGGGTACCCTGGAACCTGTCAGTATGTATTGCCCGTTCTTATTGCAGTCGTCCACGTCGCTGCGGACCGCATCCCAGATGGATGGGGAAACCTGC